>DATAUW010000017.1:300000-592402 GCA_036268055.1 Verrucomicrobiia bacterium
TCGCAACAACTCCGGCAACTGTGTGAGTCCCGCGATCGTCGTCAAATCCTGCGGTGTTTGTTCAAATCCAAACGCTCCGTCCAGGTCCGAGCCGATGCCCACATGCCGCGCATTCCCCGCGAGTTGGCAAATGTGATCCATGTGCGCGACGATATGTTCGAGCTTCAGCCCCACCGAGGCGGGCGTGGATTTGCCGTGCACCCAATCCGGCGTCATCATCCACCCGTCAAACACGCTGCCGATCACCGCGCCGCGTTCGATAAGCAGCTTGATTTGTTCGTCGTTGAATTGGCGGTGGTGCGGCACGAGCGCGCGGCAATTCGAGTGACTCGCCCATACTTGGCCGTGAAATAATTTCAACGCCTCCCAAAAAGAATCATCACAAAGATGCGTCGCGTCCAAAATCATTCCGAGCCGTTCCATTTCCGCGAGCAATTCCCGTCCGCGCGCGGTCAATCCGCCCATGGCGTCCGTGCCTTGCGCATAAATTCCCGGACCATAATGCGCCGGTCCGACCGCGCGCAGTCCGTTTGCGTGCGCCCGTTCCAAATGCCGCATCGTCACCAGCGAATCCGCACCTTCGAGACTCAGGATATAACCAATCGCGGTCGTATCGGCCGGGGATTTCCAGAGTACAATCTGCCGTTGCAAATCCGAGCGCGTGCGGATCGAAATCAGTTCGCCCTTTTCCTCCATCGCGCGATACCACGCGAGTTGTCCCTGTGTCTGCGCCCACGCCTGCTCCTGCGAGGCCCATCCCGCGCGCGGATTGTCCGGCGCGACGTAACGGGCGATTTGCGTGGCAACGCATACGCCAATTTTTCCGCGCCGCATTTCGGGAAAACAAACCGTGCCGTGGCCGCGATCGGGTTTGTCGGTCAAATTACGATCGCGTTCGCGCGCGCGAATCTCTTCAAGCGGCCGCGTGAGGTCGCGATTCCACTCCATCGCGTTCATCGCCAGATCAAGATGCGCGTCAAAAATCATCGCGTTCCTCAAACAAATTGCGCGACCAGCATCACCAATCCAAGCGCGACCAAACCAATGCTCGTTTCGAGCACTGTCCACGTCTTCAACGTCTGCGGCACCGTGAGATTGAAACTTTCCTTCACCAGCCAGAAACCGCTGTCGTTCACGTGCGATAAAAACAACGAACCCGCGCCCATCGCCAGCACGAGCAATTCACGATTCACTCCCGGCGTGCCCGCCGCCACCGGCGCCATGATCGCGCATGCCATGGTGATGGCGACGGTCGCAGAACCGACGGCGACGCGAATCGAAGCCGCAATGAGCCAGCCGAGCAACAGCGGCGAAATGTTGACGTGCTTCACGAGGTCAAGCACCGCCGTTCCCGCGCCGCCGCGCTCGAGCACCTTGCTCAAGCCGCCGCCCGCGCCAATGACCAATAAAATACTTGCCGCGGGCGCGACGCATTCTTCGAGAAATTTCAAAATCTGTTTGCCACTGAAACCGCGCGCGAGCCCGAATGAATAACACGCCAGTAAAACCGCCAGCAACATTGCGATCAATGGACTGCCGATGAAATCAACCCACTCGCGAAATGAATTGTCGGGCAGCGTCAAATCTGCGAGCGACGCCAGCAGCATGAGAATCACGGGCAGCAGTGCGGTGAGCAAGGTGAGGCTGAATCCGGGAGGAGTTGCGGCAAGAGCTTGCACGGGTTCTACATCGGCCACATCTTCTGGCTGCGATTTCAATCGCGGCACGATGAAACTCGCGAACAATGGCCCGGCGACCAGCGCTGTCGGCAACCCAATGAGCGCGGCATACATGATCGTTTTGCCGACGTCCGCGCCCATCTGTTCGATGGCGAGCATCGGGCCCGGATGCGGTGGCAGGAGGCCTTGCGAAACTGAAAGTCCCGCGCAGAGAGGAATAGCCAGCTTCAGCCGGGGAATTTTTGTCTCTCGCGCGATCGCCAGGATGACCGGCACGAGCAATAACAATCCCACCGCAAATAAAACCGATACACCCACCACCAGCGCGACGAATAGAATGGCCCACGGCGCGCGTTTGGCGCCGAGGATGCGGATGAAATTTTGCGCGATCACATGCGTGCCGCCGGACACGGATAACATTTTTCCCAGCATCATGCCGAGCCCGACCACCACACTCAGAAAACCCAGCGCATGGCCCACGCCTTCCTCGAAATTTTTTGCGATGAGCGACAGCTTCATGTCCGCGTGCAAGCCGATGATGATCGCGACGAGAATAAGTGCGATGAATGGATGCACCTTGAATCGCGCGATCAACACCACCAGCGCGATGATGGCGAAGAAGATAAAAACGAGGAGGGCGATATCGTGTTGCATCAGTTCGTCAAATCGTGAGTCGCCGTTCGCGCGCGGTTATTTTCCAACGCTCGATTGCCCGCCCGGATCGTATGGTGATAGCCTCCGAATACAACGCGACCGTCGGGCAGACGTGGCGCGGCACGCCGTAGAGGCAGTCGCCCACTTTGAATTCCGCCGCGTGCGCCGTCTCCACGACCAGATGTTCTTCGCTATGCGTGATCGCGTTCGCATCCGGCAGATTCAAAAACTTGATTCGCGGATGCGGGTTCTCCGCGGCAATCGCTTTGTGGCCGACATCGAGACACAAACGGTTGCCGCCGGGTTTGCTGACTACGCGGGTCAAAACCAGCGCCGCGTGCAAAAATTCCAAATCCAAAAACTTGTCGCCGTAACTGAAATCCCAAAGCACACAGGTGCCGGGGCTGCATTCGCGATCCTTATGTTTCGCGTGCAGGGGAAAAGTCGGTGTGCCGCCCGCCACGATTCGCGGCACGGGCCATCCAGCACTCGCGAGATCGGCCCGTAATTTTTCCACCGGCGCGAACGCTGCATCGCACAATGCCGTACGCTGCGCGAGGTCAGGCTCGTGAATGTGACCGTCGTAAGCATGCAGACCGCCCGGTTTGATGCCGCGCGTTGTGCTCATCAACGTATATAATTTCACTGCGTCCGGGCCGGGTTCCACGCCGGTGCGATGCTGCCCGCAATCAATGTCGAGCAATAGTTCCACCGCTTTGCCCTTGGCCACGAAAGTTTCCGCGAGCGATTGAATGCCCGCGACGCTGTCCGCGAGGCAGGAAAATTTCACTAGCGGAAATTGCTGGGATAATTCCAACAGCCGCCGCGTGTTCGGCCCGATCAGTGGATACGCCACTAAAATATCTTTCGCACCGGCGGTGGCCGCCATCTCCGCTTCGGCGATAGTGGCGCATTTAAATTTTGTGATGCCCTGCGTAAGTTGCAATCGCAGCACGTCGGCGGATTTATGCGTTTTGATATGCGGACGCAGCCGTACCGCGCCGCCCGCGAGCTTGACCATGCGCCGCACATTTTCTGCGATGCGTTCCGGGTAGAAAAGCAACGCCGGTGAGGGAACATCCGCCGTGTTGGAAACCTCAAACCAAGTGCTCATGCCAATTCAAAAATTGCTTCGACTTCCACCGCGATATTTCCCGGCAGCGAACCCATGCCCACGGCGCTGCGCGCGCCGATGCCGTTATCGCTGCCAAAAACCTCGGCAAACAATTCACTGCAACCGTTGATCACCTGCGGATGGTCGCCGAATTCCGCCGTGCAATTCACCATGCCCAAAACCTTGATCACGCGCTGGACGCGATTCAGATCACCGAGTTCATTGCGCAACGTGGCGAGAATCGTGAGGCCAACCTGGCGCGCCGCATGTTTGCCCGCCGCCAGATCGAGATCGGCGCCGACGCGCCCGCGAATCAGCGAACCGTCCGGATTGAGCGGTCCGTGACCGGACACATAAGCCAGATTGCCCAACGTCACCACAGGTTTGTAAACACCCTTGGGTTTGGGAGCAGGAGGAAGTTCCAAGTGCAATTCGGCGAGGCGCGCTTCGTGATTCATTTTTTTGGATTCAAGTGCAACGAGCGCAAGCTTTCCAGTTTTTGAGGGCGCGCGCAACAGACTATTGAAGACTGTGTCCAAAAATAAAATAGAATGGCTTGCCTTAATCTTTAAGCCTGAAAGTGGTAGAGTCTTCTAAGAAGCACGAAGCCAAATCGCAGACTAATAGTTGGGTATATAGCACTCCGGTGAACCAATGGCGGAAGGGGTGGTTTTTGCATCCCTTTTGCCACTTGGTGATCAAAGCTACAAGGTCTGATTCGCCTCCTCAAGCCATATATGGCTCCTCAATCTGCAAACAATTATTGCAAATGCGCTTGGACAGGAGGCTTACCCAAGAAACAGTTGCGTCAATACTGGGAATTAGTGTTAGGACGCTTAACAATTGGGAGCATGGACGGACAAAGTTGAGTCGAAGGTTTGGCAGCAGAATCAAGCTCTTTTTGGAAGATTGATCAGCAGTTATGATGTCAATGACTGCCGCGTATTTGCTGTGCCAATTTGACTTCACCCCCCGGCGAAGTCGGCTACAATTCCTCGAACTGTTCGGCGGCGCGCACCAGGGTTTTGACTTCACCCCCCGGCGAAGTCGGCTACAATAATTCCAGCGGCCGGCTTGGTGGTGAGTGGGTTTTGACTTCACCCCCCGGCGAAGTCGGCTACAATGTGGAGCGAGATGGTTTAAGGGCAAGCAGGGTTTTGACTTCACCCCCCGGCGAAGTCGGCTACAATTTATCATCGGCAAGAAAAGCCCCGGCGCACGTTTTGACTTCACCCCCCGGCGAAGTCGGCTACAATTAGGTGGTGTTACCGGGCGGATCTTGCGCGTGTTTTGACTTCACCCCCCGGCGAAGTCGGCTACAATTGGAAAGACAATACAGCAGCCTTGTTATTCGTTTTGACTTCACCCCCCGGCGAAGTCGGCTACAATAAGATCACGGACGCCCTGGGCTGGGTCGCGGTTTTGACTTCACCCCCCGGCGAAGTCGGCTACAATGCCAAGTCCAGACAATCGCACACCGTTTGTGTTTTGACTTCACCCCCCGGCGAAGTCGGCTACAATCAATGCCGGAAATTTATTAACGCTCCACTTGTTTTGACTTCACCCCCCGGCGAAGTCGGCTACAATATCCGTGCCGATGAAATAAAACGTCTGAAAGTTTTGACTTCACCCCCCGGCGAAGTCGGCTACAATCAAAGATAGCATCAGCGTGGATTACAAGCGGTTTTGACTTCACCCCCCGGCGAAGTCGGCTACAATACGATTGGAGACATTCAAAACCCCACCGCGGTTTTGACTTCACCCCCCGGCGAAGTCGGCTACAATGCGGGCAAAACTTCATGCTGCAGCGGTAGTGTTTTGACTTCACCCCCCGGCGAAGTCGGCTACAATACTTGCCCAGGATAACCGCAGGGCGACCGTGTTTTGACTTCACCCCCCGGCGAAGTCGGCTACAATAGTCGCACCAATTCTTTGACCCGGATTCCGGTTTTGACTTCACCCCCCGGCGAAGTCGGCTACAATGACTCGCAACTTGGTTGTGCGCGCTCGCGCGTTTTGACTTCACCCCCCGGCGAAGTCGGCTACAATGCGTTCGATCAAACGATTGACGCGAATTTAGTTTTGACTTCACCCCCCGGCGAAGTCGGCTACAATAACCCCCGTCTCCTTATGAAAAGTGAAGTGGTTTTGACTTCACCCCCCGGCGAAGTCGGCTACAATCGCCGGCATCGAGCGCCTGATCAATATCGTGTTTTGACTTCACCCCCCGGCGAAGTCGGCTACAATGCGCATCATATAATGGAGCGCAGACTTTGGGTTTTGACTTCACCCCCCGGCGAAGTCGGCTACAATAGGTTTGACCGAAGTAGCTGGTGCGGTATGATTTGATGCAACTTCTCCGGGGGGTGAAGTCTTAACTGATTAGACGGCGTTGAAACTACTGCCTTGTCACGTTTCAACGCCGTTTTCATTCCCAAAAGTCCACCTGATCGGGAATCGTCGAATCCTTGGCACGTTTGTCTTCACGATAGTTTGCTCCAATCACGGTATAGCTTTTTTTCCATTGTTCATCGGTCATAAACATCAGTCGAACATTTCCAGCCGTTGGAATTAATTTTTTGATGCGCGCAATGTGAGTATCCATTTGTTCGTAGCTCACGCATGGCCGCGCATAAACGGAAAATTGAATCATCAAATAGCCGTTGTCTAACAAATCGTTTCGGAACCGGGTGGCGGCCTTGCGCTCCGTGTCTGTCATCACAGGCAGATCGAACATGGTCAGAATCCAACCCATACGAAACGGGCTTTTTTTCTCGACTCGCTTCACGACAATTGAGGCACCCAAAACGGCTCGGATGATCTCTCCGCATAACTGCGAGCAAGTGATGAGGCAGACGCGTCTAATGCATCCATAAGCTTGAGAGAATAACGCTCCCGCTCGACTCGTCGCTCTCGCAATTCCGTGCCAATCTTTTTGCACCACGCTTTCATGCTTATGTCCTCGCCAACCATAAATTCCGACATCATTAAGTCAACCGCTGGGCGGTAGGGCTCCATCATGTCGTACACCAACGGGTCAGCGTGAAAACGTGTCGTATGTTTGACTCCAAGCAACGGCGATAGGCCATGGATCAATAGACTGCGATGGCAAAGCGCCCCCAAGACGGCGTATCCGTAATTTAACATCTTGTTGGGAGCATTTTCCTGCTTGCGGTCACGCGATGAGGAAACCCAGCCAATGGATGGAAAATAAAGCTGCCAGTAACGGCGCGCGCAATTGCCTTCATCGAAATTATCCTGCTTAACTGCAAGTTCGAGGTGTGGCGAAGTCAGTTGCCTCATTTTTAGCACCTTCAATTGATTCACCGTTTTACCTCGAATGAGATGCTGCCAAAGCCGATTATTTAACCGCACAGGACGTTCCGCTTGGTGTAGAAAAGCTTTGTTGTCAATTACTCGTCCCAAGGGAGCTGTGATCCCGCAGGGTTGATAGCTTTCGTTGCAATGCAGAATGATGCCGTCCGTTTCCAGAACGGCAGAAACAAAGCTGGATGTGAGTGTAACACCACGTGCTGCGATGATTACCGCACGAACATCTTCGTGCGGAATGCGATTTTCGCTTTTGTCTTCGCCACGGCAGACCAAAAATCCCCGGTCTTTGGACAGCACGCAGCCATGTTTAAAAACGTGAAGTAGATGGTGACTCATAATTTTTAACTCACTCGTTTAAAGCCAGCCGCCAACATTTTTTCCAAACTGATTGGCAGTGACATCTTTCCCGACGAATCCGTAACTTTTGCACGACCATCAGTCAGGATGGTGTTTAATTTGTATTTTCCCGGGATAAGAGGCGTCGAATTATGTGAAATGGATTTTTCAAGTTCAACCAAGCAGCCCGATTGGAAGAAACCAACCATGGCCGTAGCCCCAACATTTTGAATCAGTTCGATTCGCACTCTTGGGGCAGATTCAAAAGCATACACTGGCCGCACTTTTGGTTTCCTTTTTGAATCAAAATAAATGAACTGTCCTTTATGCCCTTTGAGCGCCCTGCGAAAGGCACCAGAGCCGTCTTTGGACATATCCTTGTATTCGTCCGCATCGCCTACGTTTACACGAACAAATCGTATCGCGCTGCCAGGCAATCCGTTTTTGCGTCGCAAATAGAAGTTCCGGCAGAAATCATTCCACATCGTTTCGGTTGGGCCAGTGGAGACAAAGTTAGCAAGTTGTTGTTGAATATGAAAATCGCGTATGGTTTGGATTTGTTTTTTGGCATATTCCAAATCGAATTTTGTTTTGCTGGGGCCGACGGGCTTTTGTGCCAGGGTGATCACCTCTGTTCGCCGCACGATAATTCTTCTTTCTCCTGAATAACGCGCGCCGTAAATCGTTTCAGCTAAAACCGCTTTTTCGAAACATATGTTTTCTGGAATGACGTCTTTAATCTCTCGCTCGAAGAACTGTCTATTCACATTCTCGGGAAATCTGAAGAAGCCGGTTTTCTTTGGATCGCGTGCCCAAGTAGGAATAAAGCTGATCACCATCGCATCGAGCGCGTGATGACGGTCGTCGTTACGATTCTTCTTTTCAGCCTCTTCCTCATCTTCGGCATCGGGATTAAGAATGCGATTTAATCCGTATTTGCGACGGATGCGACCGGTCAAGCCTCCCGAAATAATAACCACTCGTTTCTGGCCTTTCATATCGGTACCGTTCCGCCATCCGAAGTGCAGATCAAGAATCGCTTGGGCCAGTTTTGAAATCCAAGCTGTTTCCGCCAAAGCTGTGTATTTTTCGACCAGAGTTTCGGCAATAGGTGAAAGGAGGAGCTGTGCCTTTTTGTGACGAAGGGTGGTCAACCGTTCGCGCACACGGTTGACATAGGCATCCCACCCGTTTGTGGTGGAAAGCCATTCGTATGGGGTGCGATTACTTTTGTCATCATTCGTGCGCCGAGTGGTAAGGACATAATTAAGTGCAGCATCCGGGCCACCCTTGGCGCGGGGCACGACATGGTCAATGACATACTGATCCAGTTCAGTTGGAATTAGACCATCGCCCGTATAGAGGCAGATACCTTTTTGCGCGTTTAACAGCTCTAATTTAAATCCCGCTGCCCTTTCGCTATTTCCGGCTTCGGCAGCCTCCTTTTTTGCTCTTGCCCGATCGGTTGCCCGGTCTCTGATGAATTTATTATATTCCAGCTTCGCCTTCCGTCCCATGAAATCCTCCCTCACAAATTCCAGAACAACGCTCTCAGGCTCGCCAAACTTTGCGGTAAAAACCGTTAATCGTTCAGCGAATACGCTCAGCCGATGGCGAACAATTGGATCGTTTTGCAACCCGATTAAACTGCGAACGGCTTTATCTGGGCTCTCTGCACTCCGTACAAGCGCGTCGAGCCGCTGATTGGGAATGTAAATCCCCTCCCACGTCTCACCCATTCGGAGCAAGAACTTCAAGTCATCCTTAACCAACCCCTTCAGCAGATTGGTATTGCCCTTAAGCTCGGCGACTTCGGCGTCATAAAAATGCTTTGGCGATTCCCCGGAAAGGATCAATCGTTTTAGAATGTCCAGCGCGGGACGGCAAAAGCGACTACGTCCAGAAATTTTGGGCGCTTCGACGCTTTCGTGCCCGGGCAATGCAACGGCGAGTAGCGGGGCGCATATCTTCTTTTTCCAAGCCGCTTCCGTAATGGCGAGATTATTGAAAGCCGGATTCTCAATAATCGCTTTGATTTCTTTCGCGCTAAGGCTGGTTGACTTGCCTGCGCGTTGAATCCTCATATTTTTTAACTTCATGAGGAATGCGACCTCTGCCGCCAATTTTGATTGCGGATGGATCGCCCCTTTACTATCGGTGCGAACCTTGCAGACGTTCATGCGGGGAATGAGCACGCACTTGCCAATGATGCGATTGTCGAATCGCGGGATCTTTTGACCGACCACGCCTTGCCAGTCGTTCGCCCCGCCTTCTTTCAAATCATATTGTCTGCGAAGTTTGGCATCGTAAGAAGCATAAGCCGTCTCGGATGGTCCATAAAGTAGGTATTTGGTCAGTCCTTTGAGCTGCGGATAGTGTTTTGCGGCGCCTTCCATTAGTGCAGCTATTTCTTTTTCCACTAATTTGCGAGGGACAATGTGGTTGCGCGTGCTTTCGGCGCGGCAACTGATTCGGTCTTTGAGCTGTGTCGGTTTGGCAGGATCCCAAAGTCCCATTTTCCACGCTTCGAAGTAGCAGGGAAAGTGAAATACGGGCTTGCCCGGAGCCATTTCCTCCAATTGTCTTATAAATTCCTCCATGCGTGCTTGCGTTCCTGCTTCATCGTCTTCGGCGTTACCTGGTTTGGCCTTGCTTTGGCTCCGGGTTTTCCATGGAATGTTTGCATCGTAACCGCGTCGTTGAATGGCAGAGTGGAATGCTTTGTATACCTGCCAGGCCTCCAACTGCTCGCCAAGCAACAGCTTAATGCGAAGCAAAGATGATGTATAGCAAGTCGGATCGCCCGGAGCAGCAAATTCGCGCTCAAGCCGGTGACGACTAAGTTTTTGAACTTCGGTTTCTACTGTAGCCTGCCATTTGCCATCAATTTTTATTGTCTGCCGTCCTATTAACGGTTCAATGCCGGCTTTAAGCATCACTTCCCCGAGCCAGCGTTCACGTTCTTGATGAGCAATACGCGTGCGCCACATACGACGACGGCTCGCCGCAGTTTTTGTTTCGGCGAATTCAGCAGGAATGAGGAATGACGCCTTGTGTAAAAATGTGTCGTTGAGTCGGACAGCTTCGCCGATGGACGCTTTGCCCAAGTCAAAGGCCCAAATAGTTTTTTCGTGTATTAAAGGATTTCCAGAGTTCATTTTCCTATTCCCTTATTGCTTTATGTAAGAATGAAACCTTATAGCAAGAACGGATTTTAAATACTAGCTATCAATACGCAAAAAATTAAGACAGTTTCCGCTCATTCTGTAGTCCATTTATCATGGCGAGTGCAACCGCATCGAAAATATCCATCCGATAATCCGCGCTCATCCATGCTTTGCGCTCGGGCGGCAAACGTGATCCCAATTCTTGAGGAAACCTTTTGGCAAGAATTTTAGCAATTTCATGCTTTGTTCTTTTCTCGCCCGCAAAAAATGCCTTGTTAATCTGTGTTCGCGAAAACAGCCTTGCTTTGATTTTGTGTTTTGTAGCCAAATTGCTAATTTCTTGACAGAGTATTTGAATCCTCGGCGACCGGCGGGAGTCTTTCGCCAACGTGTTCTGAATCACAATTGTTTTCGGCTCGTAGAGAGTAAGCAACTCGGAGATCTTTTTTATGGATTCGGCATTTTTGTCTCCGACAACAGACTTGACTCCCCAATTAACGAGATGTTCCTGTCCTTCGAGAACAGCAAAACCGAAGCCCCGGCTTGAAGGCGTAATGGCCAGGATGCGGAATTGTTTTGAGTTAGCGCGGTTCATGGTTGTTTTGGAATTTTTTTCGATGTTCTCGCTGCGATGTCTGCCAGAGCTTCACGTTTGCGCGCCGTTTGGCTGTCTGACTCGCTTCGACTCATTTTGCGCTCCAGAGTCTTGGCGCGTGCCGCCACTTCCTTCTCAATTTTATGATAAATGCCGGCAAGGAGTTCGTTTGCCGGACGCCCAAATATCACTTTGTAGGCGAGCGCCGTTTCAAGGTTGGGCACACGGGAGAAGCTTTCATATCGGCTCACCTTCGATCCGCTTTTCACTCCCAAAAGGTAGGCAATTTCATCCTGGGTGAGGCCCAGGCGTTTTCGATGCGTTTTTAAATAATTTGGAAGGTGAGACGAAGCCATTTGAAGCGAAAGAACTCATTGGGGAGTTCACCACTCCACAATATATGATTGGCAGCCTTACCAAAGGAGGGAACCTTTGCCGTCAACGGCAAATTTCCAAAGAAAGCACCGAGCACTCAAGCACTCGGTGATGGTTGCACATATTATAAATCATAAAACGGTATGCCGCGAAATGTGGAAATCTTTTTTCCTCAGTTGGCGCACGATTTGAATGATCGTCTAAAAAAATCACGCAGCGAGTGGGGCGTTTGACTTACCAGATTGGTACGTTACCATTCACTCGTATCAGCCAGGGAAATTCACCGGGTGCATAAAGTTGCCGGAGCCTGCAAAAGCTGCTGCCTTCAAAAATTAAGACGTTCGGGCACAATGATGGTTATGGATGAACCACCGCTATATTCTACGCCCGAAATAAGTTCCTCAACTCGGAGAAGGTCATCAAATAAGAAGTCTCTTACTCAATCGCTTCCGGCTGAGGAGAATTACATTTTTAGTAAAGAGACGTTCAGAGCCTTGCAAGAATACGGAAACATTCTGAGGAAAATCCACATGCGCCTCCTCTCGGAAGGATACACGATTCGCGACGGTCAGATATTTAAAGAAAAAGCGGGTCTCATTCAAAATGATGAAACCAACCATCACCGACAACCAGACGATAAAGGAGATATTGGCGGGTAAATACCGCGATTGTTTTCTGGTATATGCCCGAAAAAGCACCGATGAACCTAATAATCAGAAGAATTCCTTGAAATACCAGCGCGCCGAAAATATCAAATTCAGTCAACGGGAAAAATTGACGGTCGCACAGATTGCACTCACCAGTTTCTGCGTGGATGGAATTATTTCGGAACGGCATTCTGGCTTTAAAGAGGATAGTGAAGTTTCCATTACCAGCACCGGCCTCGTCCAATACGGGGTCGAGAGGCCGAAATTTCTTCGACTTATTCAGTTTTTAAGCAAAGGCTTTTTTAAAGGGGTTATAGTCCTCTGCTGGGATCGTATTAGTCGCAATCGAGGTGACGACACCGTTTTGCGCAAATTGATGAAAAACGGGGTAAAAATTCGATTCGTATACGCCAACTATGAAAATACCAGTGCCGGGGCATTGCACATGGACATTGACAGCATGTTCTCTGAACATCATTCGCGAGTCACGAGCGAGAAAGTGACGTTGATCACCCGAAGTTTGCGTGAGGGTGGCATCTGCACCTACAAAGCCCCCATCGGGTATCTGAACGAGGGCACGATGAAGCATAAGCCTTTGGACCCGGAACGATCCCCTATAATCAGGAAAATATTCCAAATTCTCGCAAAGAAGGAGTGGAGCCTGTCTGACCTGGCAGACTGGGCAAACCGACAGGGACTAACCAGTCCTCCCGCGAGGCGCCCGAGAACGGCGGAGGAACTGCTGGCAGAGGAAGACGACGATGTAACCATCCAGCCCGTTTCGAGACCGATGACCGTCACGATGGTGCACAAAATTCTCACCAATCCATTTTATACCGGCAAAATATTGACTCACGATGGCAGATATGTTCAAAGCAAAAGTCATGAAGCCCTCATCACCGAGTCACTTTTCGTCCAAGTGCAAGCGGTGCTCAAAAGAAAAAGGGTCAGCGTGCATTATGCCGATAAGCTTGATTTACCCGGCCGAGGATTAATTCGCTGCGCCGATTGCACCCGGCTTTACACGCCGTATGTCAAAAAAGGCATCCAATATTTCAGCGCGCGCTGCCGTCCAGGATGCCCCAATCTCCGCAAGAATTTCAATGTCACGTTTTTTGAGAAAAAGGTCAGCGAAAGTTTGCGACATCTTTCGCTTACCGAAGCGGAAATAGCCGAATTGGAAACACGTGACAGAATGGACAATCCCGATCCCGAGGTTGAAAGGCTAAATAGCTTGGACGCAAATGACCGCCGCCAAAGAAAGCTCCGCGAAGATCTTGCGTATTTGCATGACAATAAACTCTCGCTTCTTAAGGCCGGCACATACTCACCGGATGGCTTTGTGCAGGAGGAAATCAAGCTTGCAGTCGAGATTAAACGGCTCGGGTCCAGCGAGCCATTGGGCGCTTCGACGCACGAAGTCCTGAGCGATATAATAAAACTTTCAGAACTTATAAAAAATGGCTCTGCGTATCACTCCTTTGCCAATTTTCGAGAAAAACAAGAATTTCTCACATTAATCTTTTCAGAACTTTTCATTTCCGGAAATACCCTTACGTATCAATGTAGAAATGGATTCAAAGCTTTAGAAAGCCGTTTTATCCCCGTGTGTGACCATACGGGGTGGCTTTCAGAAGCATTGCAAAACAACAATTTGCTCAAAGAAAGTATTGAGGGCCTCAAACACATCCTCGGTCCAACTCGCGCAATGGGTCCCTGAGAAGAAAACTTGCCGCGTCTGACAAATCTGAACGTCTTAGCAATTTTTTATTTTCCTCTAAAATTCTTCTCATGACCACAAAACATCGTTTTTCAAACAATCTTCGACTCCATCGCAAAAAGGCTGGATTGCGCCAGCGTGAGGTCGCTCGTTCACTTGGGCTCAAAAGCACCGACCGCATTTCCCGTTGGGAGCACGGAACAGCAGTTCCCCATATTGTGAACTTGTTTCGGCTCGCAGTGATTTACGACGTTTCGCCCCAGGATTTATACCAAGATATCTGGCTGGCTATTGTACAAGGGATTTACGCTCGACCGCCGAAGGATCCTCCTCCTTCTGTTTCGCCGGAGGAGGGGTTATCGTGCCATTGTGAATGAGATATCCTTCAGAGGTCAATGACCGATGGAATTAACGTAACTGTCTTTGCTTCTTGAATGTCAAAGTCTGTGACTTACAGAGCCTTTTCATTTCCTTACTTATCTCCTTGATGATTGTTTCTGGGTCGTTTGCAATGGCGGCGGCTACGTTAAAAAGAGTTTGCTCATTGTGAGAATTCGTTGCCGATTCAATACCACACAGATAGCGATATGCATACTGATCGTCGCGATGAATCGAATTTCCGAGTTCATTTTTGAGCTTTATAAAGCGAGCGTAGTCCAGTTTCCGAGTCTGACTTTTTTGGTATTGAATCTCACTTTCATGTTCCCAACCATCCACGGTAGCACTTAAATGATTCGTGACGGTAGTAATTACTGAAGGACCGATTCCTATCAGGTTAAAACAATTATTTGCAAACCTTGTCGTAATAGCACTGAAGAATTCAGCGGAATTAGATTCATGCATGATGCCTTTCCGCCCCCTATAAGGCCTGATTACAAGACTTGCAAAAATAATGCAACTAGTTCATAATCAGGTCTCTGGAGGTAATTGTGTTAATATGGATTACCTTCGGTGCTCGGCCTAGGAAGCGATCCTGGCCGAGCTTTTCTATGCTACTGGATTTTACAGGTATTTTCAAGTTTTTCTTGCTCCAACAACCAAAAAACGCCAATATGGCTTCATGCTGAGTGAGGCAGAAAAGCAAACTGCAAATAAGATCGGCGACATGCTATTCGCGCTTTTTGTGATTGTGGTTGGTCTTATACTATTTTGTTTGCTTACGTCGCTATTATTTACTGGCCCTGCTACGGTTGCCGTTGTTCAAACTGCTGAATCTCCACCGTCGCAGGCAATATCACCTCCTTCAATTAGATTCAAACCAGCACCTATTCTTCCTTCGCCCCCGCGTGGCCCAATTAGTTCTACACGTAATCCTAATTCTAATAGATTCGAGCAAAGTAATGGGAATTCTGATGGATTACAGCGGCCCCCTGCAACGGGAGCGGCTACGGCACAATTTAATGGAGACTATCCGTATAATAGGCACATTGAGGCTCAAAAGGCTTTTGATCCCGAACAATATCGTGAAGAGAGTGAACGGTCAATTTATGTTCAAGAGGGCACATCTATAACATTAGATAACAACGAAGTAGTCACTATCATTGGAAATGATATTTTGATCAACCAGCGAGGTCTCGGAACCATAATTGCAACAGGTAACAATATACAGATAAATCAGGAAAGTTCAGGAACAGTGATTCTTAATGGAAATGATAATTTTATAAACGAACATTCGAGTGGCGTCGTTCGAGCAAATGGGCTTAATACTGTTGTAAATATACAGAGGGGTCAATTAATTGAGCGGCACTTTTTTCCAAATCCTGTTACTGTTCGCTTTCAAAATGTCGGATTTCTGGGTGGTCAAATAAGCCGGGATCTACCCTACGTTCAATCAATACCATATTTACCGATGAATCATCGCCCCTTATATTATTCTAATCCTAGTAGAAATGGGTTTAATACCTATCGCGGACGTCGACACCGCTAAAACCATACGCACAGTTATCAATTGTATGAGTCGGCATTCGACGTTTTAGTAAAAGTAAGCTACTGTTTCCAAGCCTTGTTATAAATAACAAATTTGTGACCATACGGAGTGGCTTTCAGAACTTTTGAAGAATGACAATTTAGTAAAAGAGAGTCTGGAGGGCTTGAGACGAATCATGAGTCCAACTCAAGAACGAGCACCATAATAGAAAGCGACACCGTATAGATAGGGTTGCCTTCTTATCAGCATCGCGATTAGCTCCGCGCATAGATCATGCTCATGCAACAATAACTGATACTGCCATCATCTCCCGCGAACATCCAAGGACCATCAGTTGAGAAACCGGTCAGTGGCCGTGTCCCCGCCGGTCCACCTACCATCGTCACCAGCGGGCAAGAAAAAATAATTACCTCGTATGAGCGACCAAATTGAAAAGGATTACGTGCAATTAGCTAACGCAAGGGTACTCACCGAGTAGGGAATGCCATCGTAGGCCAACAAGAGCTATGTGAGAAAATCGTTGCGAATAGCAGCGACGAAAAACAAAGGCCTTCAGCCTGAAATCCGGAACTCAAATAATATGTTTAGACTGGAGTTCCTTCTTTGTATCGGGCCTAAAAGAGTCTTTCAAAAAAGGCATTTCATTCGCAGCATTCTTTACTCGTTTAGCATATTTCGTACGAACGGAATCCAAAATGGCAACAATTTTATTTAATATATCATCTCCGACTTTATTTTCGTTACAATACGACCTTAGAAACCCACATATGATGTAGTCTTCCGTTATTGATGAAGCGGAAGTAATCATAGTCTTTAACTCCCGAATCCCTTCATTGGGTTTTTGTGCAAATATTAAAAGATTATAAAACAATTTCTTTGTTCCAGAAGGCGTTCCTTGAGCAAGAATTCTAAAGGACTTCACAAGCTTCGGGTTGCCTAAATGTTCATTCATGTAAATTACAATAGATAAAGGCACGATCTGATGTACTATGCGTTGCGCATGGTTTATGACAAAACGCAATTTGTGCTCCATTGTCGCATCCTTTTTCCCCTTAAAAAAGAGCTTAAATAGTTCTTCCTCATCCGTTTTCTGAAGCACCTCTCTAAAAACTTCCAGCCCGCACCACATTAACGCAAGGTATGATGATACATTGTTCTCAATAAACTTACGCTTATCGTTGACTCCAATTTTGGTCGTATTGCGAATGATATCGGATTGCAGGGTTAACAAACTGTCGTATTGTTCCATTTGTTGCTCTTCGTAACTACCTTTGTCTTCATCGTAGCTTAGATACATTTCATCACGTCGTTTATCAACTTCTTCATCGTTATTTTTTTCTCGGATTTCCTCCGCGATAGCCTTACTTATAACATGCAAAGGAGCGTCTTCTCCGGCGTCCCTCAATTCAAATCCGCCGAATTTCTCCGCTAGCGGCTGCATTTCCTTCATTGCACGTTCATCAACCCATTTAAGCAATTCTATGTCGTTGCGCGACAAACCGGCCTTGTAGGTAAGTGCCTTCGTATACTTAAGAACGTCATCTCGTCCGAGAAGCTCCTCTTCAATTTCCTTCTCTCGATCTAGCGCCTTTGCTAGAAAGAAGTTAAACCAAAACCGCCTTCTGAAACAAATATACCCATCGTCTCTAATGAGCACACCCTTTTTAAAAAATGCCTCAAAGAAACCATGATGCGGCACGTCCTCATCTTGTCTCTCAAAATGGGCAAGTTTAATTTGTTCAAACTCATTTACTTCAAGTTTTTGCTTTTTGCGTTGCACCATTTGCCAAGCAATATCAGCTAGAAAATCCTCCTTATCTCTAAAATCTAAATCTGCCTCACGATTGCTTGGATTAAGTTTTTCAAGGATGGTTTCAAGATAGTTTTCGATCAGGAACGCCTCATTTCTAATGTTTTTTTCCTTCTTTTTCCTGAAAAGAACGCCTAAAAAAAGGACTACTGACAATGGTGTCACCGGAATCTGGAAATGTTGATAATAGTAAAGAATCTGATGCAGCATCGTGTCGAGATCAAAATCTTGTTTTGCCTTCCATTTCTGTAATAGCTGCCTTATTCTCGCTGTGTTCAAAGAGCTGATATATCTGATCTTTGCATTAAAAAAGGAACTCAAGGTTAGAAGCTCGAATTGTAATGATTGGGCAATGTGTTCAGTCGCCATTAGAATATAGCGACATTTAGGATATGTAAGGTAAAAGCTCTTTAGGTTTGAGACTCTTTTATCATGATCACCGTCCTGCCTATCATTAAAATCATCCACCAACAGTGTTAGTTGCCCTAAGCTGGCAAACGCTTCGGTTTGTTCAATAGTCTGGCCGGCAATCCGAGAAACCAAACGAATCAAATTTTTGGGATGTCCTTTGGGAATATCGGAAAATTTAAACTCAACCGGCACGTTCGTTTCATATAAACTATCGTTAGACAGAATAAAGGTTTTTGCGTATCGCAAAAGTGTCGTTTTCCCGAACTCCGGCCGGCCGGCAATAAAGAGATTTTCTTTCGATTTGAGTAGATCATCTAAAGAAAACGTCTTTTGATCCTCAGAGTCTCGATCAAATCCTGATTTATTTGTCAGAACGGGATCAACAAATACTTCCCCTAATTCGACTTCTTCAAGGCCATCAAGTGGGCACACTAAATCATTTTCTTGTGATTGAGCTTGCATTCGCCCACGCACCACGGAAATCTGAAGCGCTGCCGAAGCCGCGGCTGATACATTGCGTATTCCGGAAAAGGTAGCCTGTCCTTTGGCAGCCTTCGATAGTTCTTGGTCGAAAGTTTCTCGCTCTGGATACCATTTGCGGAAATGACAGGTAATTTCTTCGAGATCTAAATTTACGTGAATGAGCGTATAGCTCGCAAACGGATCGCCCGGCCTCAGGCAACCTGCCGTAGAGACAAAGAGAGTCCCTAGTAATTGCTTCGCAGATAGGGCATCAGAATCGTGGACGTGTCCATTCAACAGAATGTGAAAATGCTTTGCTAAAGCTTGGCGAACGGGTTTTAAATCCCACGCTGCTAGCATTTCTAAAGGGTGGTGGCAAAGACAAAGACGCAGGTCACAATGCCTGATGCGCTCCGCAGCTTCCATCACAACTTGTTCGCCGACGATCAATCGCCCCGCATCGCCACCAAATTGCGAGCTTCGCCAAGCACTGTTTAAAGAAGCAATACCAATATTTAACCCGTTTGCAACGAACTCATACGTATTACAAAAAAGAGAAGAGTGTTTTAAGTTGGCATTTTTATGAGACGCTAAGAACGCAATATACCCGTGCAGTTTTTTAGACATCATCAAATGGTCGGGACCGTCGGCACGAAAGCTTGAATAAAATTTACGAAAGGATTTTTGATCGAAAACTTCTTGTACAAATCCCGCTTCAAAAGATTTTGAGACTTGTGCACGATCCACGTCGTGATTTCCAGCGCAATAAAAAAATGCATCATCGGATAAATTCAATTTTGATTGGATTGGCTGGATGAATTTTCGTTCGACCAACGCAAATTCCTGTTTTGAGAGTTCTCCTTTATTTATCAAATCGCCGGTAATACATACTAAATCCGGCTTAAGTTCTTTGTCGAGGAACGTGCCAATATCTTTGCTTAGTCCTTCAGCTAGCGAGTCGAGGTAAATTGAGTCGTCTTCGCTCGCGTGTAAATCGGCCAAGTGAAGTATGTTTAGTTTCATTTCAATGCATTTTATTCATTCACCGAAGTTGGTAAAGTCAAAACACGAATTGCCCAAATTGCAGTACCAATGCGAAGTGCCCCCCATTCCCTTAATCCCTCTCGCCGCCGCCTCCTTCCATTATATCGTCCGGTCAAGGTCGTTCCAGCCCAGCCCTGTCGAAGTCTTTCCACCGCGCTCGCCCAACCTGTGACTTCGGACGGTGCGTTCAAGAGGCGCAGGCGGCTTCCGGCCTCCTCCGCACAAAGGTCGGATTACCAACCGAGAAAAAACTGTTATGTCATACCTATCAAATTTTACTTTCATCCATTTTGGGTCAAAATCAACTTGTGAACCGAAATCTCCAGATTTTGCTCATCGAAGACAACGACGATGATGCTGCCGTTTTTAGATATGCCCTGAAACGTGCTGGAATACCCAATCCCCTTTTCGTCGCAACCGACGGACAAGCAGCGATTCAATATCTGGAAGGCTCCCACGGTTACGAGGATCGTTTAAAATATCCATTCCCAAGCGTTATTTTTACGGATATTAAGATGCCGAGAAAAACCGGCTTCGACGTACTTGAATGGCTGCGAGCCCATCCAACGTGCTCAGTGATCCCCATCATCGTCCTCAGTGGTTCATCCCTATCGGAAGATATTAAGAGGGCCTATGAGATGGGAGCAAACGCCTATCTGGTAAAACCAAGTGACGCGGAAGTGATGCAGAAAATGCTCAAAATCACTTATGACTTTTGGGCCATTTGCGAGAAGCCCACGCTTGTAGCGAAAAAAGTTTTCGATGCGACGCCGACGCCTGGAACTGAAATTTAATGGCCAAAGCTTCTAATTGCACCTGAGAATTTCCGGCGTTCAAATTGCACAAACCGAGATTGCCATCCGACCTATCGCATTGGAGATTGTTCTCCACCACTGAAATAACACTATTCTCGACTGCTTCCGGCGACAACAAGACTTCCTTTGTTTCAACGCTTGCCAACGCTTTCGTCTTCGCTTCCTTTGCCTTGAATGCTTTAACCTTAATTTTCACTTCGACTGAACCACGCCGCCGAACCGTTATTTCAAATGATTTAGGCGTAGGAGTAGGCCTGTTTTTGCCTTGGGCGGCTCAAAAATCTCTGTTCGGTCGTCCCGCTTGAGCAAATCATATTTAATGCCAATGACGATGGCATTTGCGACCGCCTTGAGCGGCTTGAGAAAAGACAGATATGTCGCAAAGGGCTGGAAGAAAGATTTATGCGGCAAATCGAAGCAAATATCAGCGTGCGCCCTTAATCTTTCCCAGTTGCGATAGGTTTTTAAGAAAACCGTCAGTATTTGCCTCAAAAACGGCCCTGGCAAAACCTTTAGGAGTGATCGACCGATGATGAGCGCGATCAGCTGACTGCCCCATTCGATGCATTCTACTCCCTTCCACCGGCACAACGGCCTTGTGTTTTGGCATTACAAATCCGTTGCCTGTCCAAAGACAGGTTCTCTTGGTATATGCGTCAGCCGGCGGATTCAAATATCCCCCGAAATCACAAGGATCAAAAATGAAATCAGGTTTACGCCAATACGTCGACACTGTGCTTACGGGATTTTCAATCATGTAGGGCGCTTTGGTCCATTCCGCAAGACGAACTGTCATGTGAAATAATTCCAAAGCTTCGATGAGCTTCCCCAATCCTTTATTGCGAAACCACGCCCGCCCGCTTACGGCAACGTCGGTGCAAGGAGGAAAAGCAAACACAATTTTGACGTTTCCTTGCGGAGGCAACCATGTTCGAATGTCGGCGCCGATCCGAACGATATTCCCCTCGCGTTGTTCGCCGGCCGGATGCCGAATATCGACGCAATAGCAAAGAAAGCCAGCCTGCGCCCAGGGCTTCACCATTATCCCCGTATAATCGAAAAGACTGAGAACAATATCCTGTGACATCACGGGCTTCCCCTTTTTCCTTTTTGACCGGCTGGGAATGCCTTCAATAACCGTAGTGGCAGGTGATTTATTTGGGTTGAATATATTCTCCACGGTGTCTGAAGCATAACATTTGAACGATAAGAAAGAAGGAGTTGGAATGTGCCGCTAAAGGCAAGATTCTGAAATCTGTCACGGGAGGTTTCGAGTTATGATCTGGCCGTAACTTTGACTTTAAAAGTGGGTACGTTACACTATGCCACAGGGTGGTTTTGGCCTCTAAAGAGTTTTCTAAATCGGGGCATTTGGGCTGATTTATTCTCTGCTTGCAAGTCATTTCACCCGCCGATTTACCAATTACTCGTTGCCCTTTTATTAAATCCTTCACTATGAACAAAAAAGAATTTTACCGTCTTCTAACAAATTTTCCAGTCACCGGTGTATGTCGTGGGGACCTCCAAAATATCGGCTATGACATAACCAACGTCGCCGACAAAACGATGAAAAGCATTGCTGAAGCAATGGAGGCTGCGTTTTGTGACGGCCTCTTTTGGGATAGCTTGGAGGAGTGGGCCGATTATCATAAAATCCCGGTTGCTCTTCGATTCGGAGAGCCAAATCCCAAGAAAGGCGATCTCATTAATCCAAAAAATGTATGAATAAACCATATGAAATTTCATTGTCGGAGTGGCACGAAATAATACAAATGCCGGAGATTCGTGACGCGTGGGGACTTGAACCCGAGGAAACCCTGGAAAACTTCTGTTCGATGGTCTACGGCGTCAGGTTTGACTTCGTATGTGGAGGGCCGGGATACGTTGGCGACGTGTTTATTCTGCTTGGAGATACCCTTGAAGCTCCCTTCATATTGATTCGCCGCAAGGGAATCTTGGAAATATTAAAGGACGGTGACGAATTCAGCGAGATATTCTGGCTCGTCCAGTCAGGCAAAAATGTTCCACCGGACAAGATGGTTCACCTAACTTAAGCGATTTGAAAATACGCATCAGAGTTCCAAAACCCCCTGAGTTTTTAGGCTATTGTGTGCAAATCCTTGGGAACCAGACGAATCCCCCTCTCCGTGAAAGGCGCACACATTCAGAGACGGCATCTCCGCCGCCTTGAGGAACCGCATTTTTTTCTGATTTCACAAAATATTGCCATGTTGCACGGCCTTCGTTGGACGATGGATAGCTGTCGTTGCTTCGTTCTGTCATGCTGACTTTTTATCAACTTCTTCAAGCCTATCCAGAAGCATGGCATCTTCTCTCAGGCATGCAATTTCATGATTCTTTATTTTCCGAGCAAGCGGCTTGACGATTAGTTTATTCACCTTGCACTGGTAAAACGTGCCATTCCTCGTCTTTGATTTGATTTTCTTCATGTTCCTACAGAATAAACTCTGGAACATGCCATCCAAAGGCATCGGAATTTGCCAATGACGGCAAGCCGAGCTTGTGGCCGGCAGCTTTTGTAAAAAATCGCCGCGAAATTTTTTTCTGATTTCTCTAAGCCTTTATTACACAACATAATTTAAGGCTTGTTAAGTGGTTGGGGGGGGGGGGGTACATATTTAAGGGATGCAGATAAGGGAAAATTCACGCCGGTTCAGTGCGCGAAAGGGGTCTTTCGAGCATTCCCTTTTCAGTTCAACCACCAACCTAAAGGAGTCTCCATGATATTCGCAGTTTTCATTCCGCCCATCTACTACCTGCTCAACAAGAGAATCGTCATGTTTTTGATTACAAGTGTTATGTTCGTTTTTGCGCTTGGCTTCGCCATGACGGGAATTCTTCTGCCCGTATCCATCATCATGTGGATTGTGACCATCATTCTCGCAGCCCAGGACCTCCGGAAGAAGAAGATGAAAGAGGCAATGACGATGAATGCCGACATCCTTGCTTCCAAAATAGCCGAGAAAATGCCCCGTCAATAGCCTGAACCAAAAAAACATAATGAAAACCATATACTCACTCGCCTTTGGCGCTCTGATCCTTCTCTTAGTTGGCTGCGTGCATTTCCCTACCAAATCCGCCGACATCGCCTATTCCCCCGCTATCAAGCAGGGAGATGTTATTGAAATGGCCATCGAAGTTGCACGAAGTCTCGATTTTCCGCCCGCCACAAAGATTGACAAGGCGAATGGAATTGTGGAATTCGGCGCGTTCGGACAGCCTATGCTTGGCATCACTGCCCAGGTTCGGGTCAAAAGCGAAGGCCAACTGGAAGTCAACGTCACGCGCGGATCTGAGTATGTGCCGCTTGGAGTGGACAAAAAGGCGGATGAGTTTCGCGACAAACTTGAGGAACGGTTACGCACTGCATCGAAATAATAATAGGCAACATTTAAGCTGGTTGACCATGTTCCTTTTTGTCACTTAAAGCATACAAACAGAAAAACTACTTATCTTTGAGTCCCGTGGAATTCTGTTAAGTTTGAATTATATCTTTTAGAATTCTTAAAAAATATCTTGTCACGATAGGAAATGTTTTATAGAACAGCGGAAGATTCATTTGGGAGGTTTAAGGGCATCAGGAATCTTTTTTTGAAAGCTCTATGAACCGACATTAAAGCGAAAGATTCCTTATGTACATTGATTTGGATCGCAAAGCATATTTGTTTTATCGTGAACTGAAGCCCTCTAAACCGAAGGTTCGACCGCATCCGCTTTGTGTTTCCTTTTTTGCCGCCGTCATCTCTTTGTTTGTTTGTTCTAAAACCTTCGGCCAATCATTCACGGCAAATTCTCCTAGAGCTAGTGAAGTCTCCGGATATGTCGTTACCGAAAGCGGGCCCAACCATCGCATTTGGAAAAGCGTAGCTGCCTTGACCAATCCCGATGGAAGCGTCTTCTACCATACAAACTCCTTCATGGAACTTGCTACCGGACTCAATCATTTGGTTGCGGGCCAGTGGGTGGCATCTTCCGAGGATATTCAACTCACTCCCAACGGCGGCGCGGCTACAAACTCCCAACATCAGGTTTATTTTTCGGCCAATATCAATACTCCGGGTAGCATTGATCTGGTCATGCCTCATGGCCGGCATTTGACCGGAACGGTGCTTGGCTTGAGTCTGTTTGATTCAGGCAGCGGCCAAAACGCCATCATTGGCCAGTTGCAGGATTCGCTCGGTCAAATATTGCCGACCGGCAATCAGGTGCTTTACACCAATGCCCTGGTGGATTCCCAAACCGATTTTCAGGCGGATGTGCTCTATACCCACAAGCGAATGGGGTTTGAACAAGACATCATCATGCACCAGCAGCCACCCGCACCGGCAAGCTTTGGGCTGAATCCGGATACGACGATGCTCCAAGTCTGGACGGAGTTTTACAACACCACCGATCCGGAGGTTTCATCCAACGTCGTCAATGTGTCTCTACAAAACAGCCTGCGGGCTGAAAGGCGGGCCATTGCGAGCGAAACCTTGAATTTCGGCTCAATGCAGATGGAT
This sequence comes from Verrucomicrobiia bacterium, assembly GCA_036268055.1. Classification (NCBI taxonomy): domain Bacteria; kingdom Pseudomonadati; phylum Verrucomicrobiota; class Verrucomicrobiia; species Verrucomicrobiia bacterium. The sequence continues at coordinate 324,613 of DATAUW010000017.1, forward strand.
CAGGGAAACGCTTTTTCAACCGGCGGTTCCACCAATATTAACGGCAACGGCATCAATGGCCTTTTGCTCGTTCCGGTAGCGAAACACTGGGTGCGCCAGGGCACGCGCAGATTTCTAGTTGAGGAGATTCCCTTTGATTCCATCGTCGCCCAACTGAACGCCTTGCCGCCGTCCTCGCCCTTAAACAATGGCACACCAAGCGCTGAGCCTGCGCAATCATTCTTTCGCAGTCCGGTAAAGGCCGATCCCAAACAGGCAAAGGCACAAAGCCTGTTGATCGCCAAAAACAGTGTAGCTAAGCATCCGAGCCTTGTGATGGATTATAATTTGATCAACAACAATTTCACCAATTTCACCTTTCAATCCGATACGACCTATTACCTCAGCGGCAGCGTCAATCTTTACGGCACGACGACGCTCGAAGGCGGAACGGTTATCAAGTGTGATGGCAATGCCGAAGGCACGACCGTGATGAATGGCAATATCGTTTGCAAAACCGCTCCCTATCGTCCCGCAATATTTACCGCCACCAACGACAATTCTGTGGGAGTGGCTTTAAGCTCTACCGGTGTTCCGACAATTTCGGTTTCGACGTATTTATACTGCCCGAGCGGCGGGTCCATTACCAATGTTCGCTTCTCATATGCCTGGAATGGGCTTTCTGCGGCCGCTGGAGACGTGGAAATCTCCGACTGCCAGTTTGTGTATTGCAACCATCCCATCACCGTCAATTCCGGCACGACCACTCTTGGACTCCATAATGTGCTGATCACGATGAATGACAGCATTAACAATTCGGCCAATTTCTGCGGCTGCGCTCCTGGAGCCATCACTGTTTACAGCACCTCCCTCAAAATGTCGGCTGAACACCTGACGGCAGATCTGGGCTCTCAATATTTTATCGAATATTACACCACCCCTAATCTCTCCACGACTTCGGTCGCGTTGACGAATTCCATCATTTTGTCCCCGCATCTCAATCCTTATTACTCTTACGGAACATCCATTGCGATCACCCCGACCACTAACGAGACTTATTACAGTTCCACGCCGCCATCGCCGTCCCTTTTTCAGTCCGTCGGCGCAGGAAATTATTATCTTAACACAAACAGCATGCTTCGGGGTATTGGCACAACCAATATCAATACCAATGTTTTGACGGACATTCAGGCCAGGACGACCTTTCCTCCGGTTTTCATCACCAACACGCTCGTGACCGATACTGTCCTGTCTCCGCAGGCAGGACGGGATACGAATACGATTCTCGACATTGGTTACCATTATGCTCCGCTTGACTTCCTGACCGCCTGCACCGTCACGAATTCAACTCTCTTGCTCACCAACGGTGTGGCTTTGGGATTTTACAGCTTGGGAATCACCCTGCGCGATGGCAGTCAACTCGTGTCTCAAGGATCACCGCTCCAAAGAAATTATATCGCTCACATCAGTTTGGTTCAGGAGCAAGGGACAAATCTTTATTTCCCAACAACCGTAACGAATGCCCGGCCTTTCTATTTGAACGTGACCAGCACCAACCGGGCTCCGACCATGTCCATGCAGTTCAGCACCGTATCCATGCAGAATGCGGGAGTGACCATTCTTAGCGCCTCCGATTCCGGGAATGTCTTGAGCAACCTGTATCTGCGGGATTGTGAGATTTATGCAGCTGGAGGAAGTTTCTCGCTTGTCAATTATGCCTATTTCATGACGGCATATCTGAAGAATAATTTGGTACAACGGTCGCCGGTCTTTTGGATCGCGACGCCCGCCACAATTACCACCTACAATAATCTGTTCACGGGAGGAACGAATTCGGTGACGACAAGCGCCAGTGCATATGAAACCTATTTTTTTCATAACGGAGCAGGAGCCGGCGCAAACAACACGAATTATGACAATGCCTTTGACGGTGTGGAAGCATTTATGGATGGATTGTACTCGCACAATGCCTACCTGAACGGTGCAATTAACGACGGATCCTCCGAAACCGGAGACGTCATTGCAAATCTCCCGTGGCTGACCGGCCCGCTTGGAAGTTACTACCAGGCGACGAATAGTCCGCTGGTCAACGCGGGAAACACGACCGCAGACGTCATCGGTCTGTATCATTACACGACGCAGACCAATGAAGTGAAGGAGACGAATTCAGTCGTTGATATTGGCTACCACTACGTGGCGCTCAACAGCAGCGGTCAGCCGGACGACTCCGATGGGGATGGTCTCCCGGATTATTTGGAGGATACAAACGGGAATGGAACCTACGACTTCGCTTCGGACCTTGGCAACTGGCAATCCAGTTCGACCTGCGGGGATGGGGTTAGTGATTACATCAAGTATATTCAGGGGCATAATCCCAATATTTGCACAACGAATAGCGACACCAGTGGACTTGTCAATTTGCAAGTGTATACGCCGTTGAAGTAATTGATAAATCCTGTTCATCCCGTGATTCCAGTATCAAAAAAATGAGTAAAATCCGATTTATTCTGTTGGTTTGCTTCTGCTTTAGCCTTTGCAAAGGCGAAACTGTAAAGGAAACTAACGCGACAGACAAACGATTGGCATCGCATGAGCACCGCATGGAATGGTGGCGCGAAGCAAAATTTGGAATGTTCATCCATTGGGGTCTCTATTCGGTTCCGGCTGGAACATACGACGGAAGAAAAGTGCCAGCTGGGGAATGGATCATGAACGTCGCGAAAATTCCAGTGGATACTTATGCCCAATATGCAAGCCAATTCAACCCGACGAACTTTGATGCCGACGCATGGGTGAAGCTGGCCAAAGATGCAGGAATGAAATACATCGTTTTCACAGCGAAGCATCACGACGGATTTGCGATGTTTCACTCGAAGGTGGATGGTTTTAATATTTACGATGCAACACCGTTTCACCGGGACCCAGTAAAGGAGCTTTCAGCGGCCTGCGAAAAATTCGGAATTAAATTTGGCGTCGATTATTCTCAAGCCCAAGACTGGCATCATCCGGGTGGCGCAATCATCCAGAAGGGCGGCGTAACAAACGTATGGGATTCAAAGCAATCTGGGGACTTCGATGATTATCTAAAAAATGTTTCAGTTCCACAAGTTGAAGAGCTTCTATCAGACTACGGCCCGATTGCTATACTCTGGATGGATACTCCGGTCGGAATGACGCGAGAGCGAGCCGCCCTATTCGAGCCGCTATTTCAAGCGCACACCAATCTCATTATTAACGACAGAGTCGGAGGACATTTTAAGGGAGACTTCAAAACTCCCGAACAGCGTTTGCCAGGCTACAAAATAAATGAATCGGAAGATTTCGAGACTTGCATGACGATAAACGGCACTTGGGGATATGAATCTTATGACACGAATTTTAAATCGGCCAAAGAACTGGAACGCAATTTGATAAGTATTGTAAGCCGCGGAGGAAATTACCTGCTCAATGTCGGACCTGATGCCAACGGCAATATTCCGATGCCAGAGGGAATTCGTCTAAAAGCTATAGGTCAATGGTTGCAGGTAAATGGTGAAGCGATCTATGGGACGACTTCAAGTCCTTTTAAAAGAGATCTGGCCTGGGGGCGTTGCACGCAAAGAGGAAACAAGCTCTATTTGATCGTGTTCGACTGGCCGATAGATCATAACCTAATCGTGCCTATAAAAAATAAAAAGGCCGATGCTTGGCTAATGGCTGATGATAAAAAGCAATTACTAAGCGTCAACGAAGAAACCCGAGTGGTTATCCAATTGCCAGAAGCACCGCAAGATCCGGTGGCCAATGTCATTGTCATGGATTTGCACGAGCCAATAGCACTATCCGAACAAGCTGAGCCGCGAAAATTTAGTCAAACTGATAAATAGCCAACAATATTTTTCATAATAACTTCATGAAAGCAAAAAGCTTTATCTATTCTCTGCTCTGTTTCATTACGTTGCTGCTATTGCCAATCTCTGCTTGGAATGTAAATGCACAATGTGATGCTACTTTTGAAAGTAAAACCGCCGAAACAAACTTGGACAAATGTGGCTATGTATTAGTGAATCCCGATGGCAACGGTATTAACCACTTTTATTTAAAAGAGAAAATTCAGGTCAATGCATCCGAAAATCATCCAGAAGACTCAAATGGCTATGAAACCACTGCGACGGAAGATTCCACCGTCAATTTAAGTCAGGCACCCCCAGATTGTGTGGAAACGATAGGAACCCCTACGGGAACATACAACGAGTACGATCAAGGATGTTTTGTCTTTCATGGCACAATTACGGGCAGTCCTGTAAGTTGGAGCGGCCTGGTTACCTGGGCAATATCTGACACCGATCAAAACGGGGATGTGTCTACGAATCTGTATTCAAAGGATTGGGGCGCTTTTTTTGGAGCAGAAGCCGGTTCCACACTTACGGTTACGACAACCATGACATCACAGATAACCAGTCAGACTTATAGCAATGGTTCGACAAATGACACTGATACCACCACTATTACATTAAGTTCTGAATACACCGACAAGGATCTGGCCGGATATATTGACGGCAAGATTGTTTTGCCAGCATATGACAGCACCTGGGGTAATAGCTCGAGCGCCGGGACAGCCAGTTATTCATTGGATTCGACCCATACTCATGGAGGAGGAAGCAAATTGGAGTACAGGTTAAGTGTTTCAAATTCGCTTCCGAACCATACCTACCATTTTAAGTGGAAAGAAGTGACTCGCGATACTAATAACAAAATTCTTTCCTCGCCGACCATAAAAGGATCAGTGGAGGGGACCGGCGACCCGAAAAACGCCGCTTTAGGTGATATTAAGAACGCTCCTGTTCCTTCTCAACCAGGAACCGTTACCGAAGAAAGCATAATGGCCGACGAACAGGCGGACGGAAATGGCGGCCAATAACAGGACGATTAAATTTGCGAGAGAGACAACATGAAAACAATCTATTTATTTATCGCTGTGCTGATGGTGGCCGCCATACAAATGCACGCCCAAGGCTGTTCCACGTGTGGTTCAAGTGCAAGCTCCACCGCCGATGACTCTGGACCATCTCTAAATGTATCTCTTGGAAAGCTGGCATTTGGACAGTCCGCAGGCACCTTGGGCTTCACTGGTTCCATCCCTACGGGAAACTTTTTTTCTTCCGCATTTCTTCAATTGGATGCTCCGTCACGCAATCTTATAACCATAGTAACAAATACCGATGGCACATTCCGTCAGGTATATGCGCCTCAGATCGTTGCTGACATCCCTGTCTCTACATCAACAAACGGATATGTCATAAACTTTTATTATTCCTCTCAAGTGACTGGTCAAACGGGAGGCATTTATCAATTTTCAGGTGCGGCGTTTTCAGTTTGGATGGTGACCAACACAGATTCTTCAAGCCTTAATCAGGTTCAAATATCTGAAAGCATGTCCGGAAGCTTAACTAAGCAATGGACGTATACCTATGACACGAATACCAGTGCATGGACTGTGCAAGATTTAGCGGGCATCAAAAAAATCACCACAACCACAAATTTAAGTTCGACCATTTACCGGACCGTAGCCACAACCCAATATAGCGGCGGTCCTGTTGCCCTACAGACAATCGATACGTATCAAACATTTAGTTGGGGATTTGCTCCGATCGAAAGCGACTTGGGAGCCACAAATGCTCCCGAAAGCACTCTTTATACATATTATGATCCGGCTCCGTATACACCGGTTACTCGCCAGCCACTGCGGACGGTTGTGAATCCAGATGGGTCATGGCAGTGGTACGCAAATTATGATGCAGCCGGAAATCCTACTAATATTTACTCTTCGTTTGGCGACATTACCCTTAGCTACGCGACGAATAATTCCGGTGGATCGGCGCGCCAAACAGTCTATACATACAGTCCAACGGATGCAGGTGTGTCCGCATCGGGAGACGATGGCTCCGTTAGCCCGACTGTTCCCCGCCGCACCATCGTTTTTGTTCAAGGTCACGAAATTTCCCGCAGTTATAGCGTATTCCCTAGCGTCAGCAAGCGTATTGATGTTCAGTGTGTGGCCGTAGGTGCCGCGTGGAACGCAGCCGGCAATTTGTACACCACAAATACCTACTATTCAAGTGGAGGGAACCAATTTGCTGTCGAATCTGTCGTCAATCCCGATAAAACGATAAGCGCATACGATTACCGAACAAATTCGTTCGGGACATATCGAACAAATATCACTGTTACCGGCCAGCCTGATTCAGGTTTTACACATGTTGTTGACGGGACGACAAATTATGTAGTGCTAAATCAGTTTGGCTATAAGGTTGCGGAGGTTTCGGCGGACGTTAAGAGCGGAATGATTTTCTTTCAGGATACCTATGGGAATTTTGACGGATATGGACGACCTCAGCAAGTCACACATTTGGACGGCACAACCGAATATACTTATTATGCCTGCTGTGGCCTGGACTACACCGTTGACCGCGATGGGGTTGTGACCCAATATTTGTATGATCAGGCGAGGCGGCAAACGGGCTACATAAAAGAATTGGGAACTGATGCAATCACATATACGAATGTTTTAGACGCCGCCGGACGCATACTTCAATCCATTCGCATCGGAACAGATGGATCTCCAATTATTACCAGTCAAAATGCTTATGACACTGCTGGGGAGGTTTTGTTCCAAACGAATGCCCTTGGCGGCGTGACCAGTTTTGTGCGTTCAACTAATGTTTCAACAGGTGGGTTGATTCGTTCGACCGCCTTTCCAGACGGAGGCAACAGCTCAAATTGTTACTATCTCGATGGTGCTTTGAAACAGATACTTGGCAGCGCTGCACGACCTGTGACTTACGTTTATGGATCCGACAGCGGAGATCAGTATACTATTACTTATAAATTAGATTCTAGTGGCGGCAGTAACGAATGGGAAAAAGCTTATACGGATATGATCGATAGGGCAGTCGAGACGCTTTATGCGAGTTCTTCAGGCAGTCCTGCTACATATTCGTCTTATAATGCGTTTGGACAACTTACCAATACGATTGATCCCGATGGCGTTTCCATGCTTTACGCCTACAATGCAAAGGGGCAACGAGTATTTACTGTCTTAGATACGAATCAAAATTACACGATTGATTTCACGGGCAGTGACCGAATCGCCTTTACCACCAACGACTTCGGTTCGGATTATGGGGCCAATGTGAGGCGAACGCAAACCTTCCTTTGGAGTACATCTCTGAATGTGTCAAATTTGGTCTCATCCTCCGAATCAACTTTGGACGGACTCAAGAGATTCGACACTATGTGGAATGGGGGAATCGCTGTTGTGACAACCAATATTACAATTTATAGCAGTGGCGGCTATCGTTATACAACCAATCTGGCCCCTGATGGATCGTATGCGATCAATACGTATCAATACGGACGGTTGATCTTATCCCTTCGCAAAGATTCGGGGAATATTCAACTCAGTAGCGTTTCCTATTCCTATGATGCTCATGGTCGCCAATACCAAGTGACTGATGTCCGCAATGGGGCTACGACGTACTTGTATAATAGTGGTGACCAAGTGAGCAGCGTCGTTACACCCTCACCTGCAGAGACGGCGACGTATTATTTTGATAAGCTCGGCCGGGGTGTTGGCTCGCTTTTGTCCGATGGCACGGCAATAACAAATGTCTATTACCCAACCGGTGACCTTGCACAGACACGGGGTTCGCGAACGTACCCCGTTGGATATGGCTACGATGCTCAGGGACATATTACTAAAATGACGAATTGGACCAGCTTTGCTTCAAATCTAGGCGCACGGGTGACGACCTGGGCGTATGACCAGTATCGGGGGTTTGTTTCGAGCAAGACTTATGATGGCGGTGCCTCTGGCCCCAGCTACGCGTACACGTCAGCCGGGCGACTATATACGCGCACTTGGGCGCGCGGGATCACGACCACTTACGCCTATGACCATGCCGGTGGGCTGACTGGTGTTTCCTATAGCGACAGCACTCCCGGCGTTATTTACGCTTATGACCGGCGCGGAAGGCAGAGCCAGATTGTGGTCGGAGGAAACATCATTACTGCAGTGACCTACAATGATCACGCAGAGGTTTTGGCTGAAGCGTACAGCGGAGGGCCTTTGGACGGCCTTTCGGTGACAAACGGCTATGATTTTCTGTTGCGTCGGACGAATGTGGTCAGCAAAAAGTCGGGTGTCTTGACATCGGCGGCTTATACCTATGATGGGGCTTCTCGTCTTGCGACGGTGTCTGACAGCACGGAATCGGCGACGTATTCCTACCTTGCCAATTCCCCATTGGTGGCCAATATTGTATTCGCGCAAAGCGGTGCGACGCGGATGACGACTTTCAAGCAATACGACAATTTGAACCGGTTAATTTCAATTCTCAGTTCCAACGCCTCATCTGTGATTGACGAACACGATTACAACTATAACAGCGCAAACCTGCGCACGAGCATGACCAATGCCGACGGGACGTATTGGGTTTATCAATACGATGCCTTAGGTCAGGTGACATCGGGCATCAAGAATTGGGCGAACGGCGGCGTGGTGGCGGGGCAGCAGTTTGGATATGGTTTCGACGATATCGGAAATCGCATTGCCACTTCAGCAGGCGGTGATCAATGGGGAGCGAACCTGCGCTATGCCAGTTATACAGCCAATAATCTGAATCAATACACGAGTCGAACCGTGTCCGGAGCCGTGGATGTCATCGGTTCAGCGACCAACACAGCCACCGTAACAGTGAATGATCAGCCGACCTATCGTAATAGCAATTATTTCCGCGCCCAGGTTTCCATCACAAATAGTAGCGGCCCAGTATGGCAGACACTGACAAACCTCGCCGTTTTGAGCGAAGGAACCAATTACACAATACAAACAAACATTTTAGGGAACGTATATGTGCCACGGACGCCGGAGAGCTTCAACTACGATGCGGACGGGAATTTGACCAATGACGGACGTTGGCAATACGTGTGGGACGGAGAAAACCGGCTCATTTCCATGACGAACAATGCCGATGTGCCGGTGGGAGCTCGGATGGGATTGATTTTCACGTATGATTTCAAGGGACGCAGAATTAGCAAATCAGTAGTTGTTGGTGGAGTGAACACAACATTGGATTTTGTATATGACGGATGGAACCTGTTGGCTAACCTGACAACATCGTCCACTGTAAATGAATCGTTTACTTGGGGAACGGATCTTTCGGGCTCGACGCAAGGTGCGGGAGGAGTGGGAGGTTTGCTGTTCCTCAGTCAGCCTTCAATTCAGACTGCATTTGTATCTTATGATGGGAATGGCAATGTATCATCGCTCGTCAATGCGGCAAATGGAAATCCAAGCGCGAATTATGAATATGGCCCATTTGGCGAACTCATGCGCGCGACTGGATCTACAGCTAAAGCCAATCCGTTCCGGTTCTCCACAAAATACCAAGATGATGAGAGTGATTTAATCTATTACGGATACCGCTACTACAATGTAAATAGTGGAAGATGGATTAGCCGGGATGTCATTCAAGAACGCGGTGGAGCTAACTTGTATTCTTTCGCGCAAAATAACGCGGCTAATCTTATTGACCGTTTGGGCTTAGATTTTTGGCAAGACCCCTTGTTTTGGCAGAACTATTCTCAAATGACTCCATTGGATCAGGAACAACTGCAGGTACTGATTGCTATGCTAGTTGGGGGTGGAGGCTCTTTCGCATTTGGTCCAGATGACCCTTGGACGCAAACGATAGCCAACAGTTCATATATTTCCAGTGTTATTCAACAAATTCAATATAAATTGAGTCAATACTGTAAGGGAAAAGCGAATGCTCAGGCTTCTCTTTCTGGCAGAGCTGATTTCGATTTAAATGAACTTCAACTATGGGATACTGGAAATCAGATCATTAATGATGCCATCTCATGGCTAACATTTGGGGAAGCGGGAACAGATCCAGCTTTTTTATTTGGAAGTTATAGATTGAGGTGGAGTGCGGTTAAACATGACTGCTGCAAACGCACTGCTAAAATTGCTTTTTTTGGGAGCGATCAGGCTAGGCTTGGTAGTGCTGGCCGAATTCCATATACACCAGTTAGTATAATTCCGCTTCCCGATCAGCCGTTGGGTCCCGGTCTCCCTGGGCAAAATGTATCGTTTACATGGACTTGGACGAAGGATATATCTTGGTGACATGAAAGAATATATTTCCATTGCAGGGCATGCAATTTTAATTTGTTTTATTTCTCTGTTGGTTGGGTGCTCCCCGAAGAATGCTCCTTTTTGGAAAGACGATAGTCCGCCTTCACAAAAGATGCTAATAGGCACCTGGAGAGTAAGCGGAACCACCAATATGACTATAACATTAAGTCCAAATGGAAAGGCGGAGGCGACGAATTTTCCTTTTGATGTCGGTGAGTACAATTCTCAACTGCAAATTATTTCGGGTGCCGGTTATTGGGAGTTGGAACGGAAATATGCGGCGTGGGTATTAGACATTACTTTTCAAAAATGTGAAAACCAAATGGATATTCGCAAGTGGAAAGGTTCAATGATATTTTCGATGACTCTTGATAATCCAGATAGTGATAGGGTAGTTGTTTTCGAAAAGAAAAAAAATCATTAGGAGGCTGTTGAAAAACGCCTAAAGTAATTGAACAAGGCCGTTGGTAGCGCGTAGAGAAGCATGCGCGGAAAACCTCAAGCTCAACCAGACTTACTGACGGTCATTAATCTCAACGCCAGTGTGCCGACGGGCCACCCCTTACGTGCCATTAAGCGTAAGCGTCACGCGTAGCTTTGTAAGCGTCCTGCGGAGCTTTCAATTACCCACATTTCCGTCGGTATTTTTGAGTTGAGGGTCCGCGAGAGTGATTTTGCCGACTGAATATTTATAAGTACTTGGCACTTGTACTTTTAGGGCGGATTTGTGAAACAATGTGGATGCGACCTAAAACATCCACGCATCACAAAATCAATCCTCTGGGCTGGAAGGACAAGGCATGGGTTGATCAGGAACTGGACGGAGCCTACTTTCAGGACGTGCGACTGGGAAAGCGATTGCGTACGTTGCTGGGCTTGATGTCCAATGGGCTCGGACAATCAATCCCATTGGCCTGTCAGGATTGGGCGAACACCAAAGCAGCGTACCGGTTCTTTTCCAACCCACGCATTAACGATGAGGAAATTCTCAGCGGGCACTTTGCATCCACCCAGGCTCGCGCCGCTGCCATTGAAGAGCCGCTGCTGGTGCTGCACGACACGACGGAGTTTACCTTCCAATCCAACGGCCCCTCGATCGGCTTGATTACGAATCTTCCGCGCAAACGCACGGTGTGCGGTTTGCTCATGCACTCCAGCTTGGTGGTCACCACCGACGGTCTTCCCCTGGGATTGGCGGCGGTGAAGTTCTGGACTCGAAAGCACTTCAAGGGAACCACAGCGCTCAAGCGCACAGTCAATCCAACCCGCATTCCGATTGAAGAAAAAGAAAGCTTCAAATGGCTGGAAAATATTCGCCAGGCCACTGGTTTACTCCAGCATCCGGCTGGTTGCATTCATGTCGCAGACCGGGAGGGTGACATATTTGAGTTGTTCTGCCTCGCGCAGGAAGTGGGCGCAAAGTTTCTGGTGCGCACGTGTGTGGATCGCCTGGCCCAGGATGGAGGCACGACGATCAACCGGGTGATGAGACGCGTAGAGGCAAAGGGAAACCACGAAATTGAAGTCCAAGATGCGGATGGCAAAAAGGACAAGGCCATCTTGGAAATAAAATACGAGCTGCTTCGGGTGCTCCCGCCCATTGGGAAGCAGGCTGCCTATCCGGAATTGGAACTGACGGTCATTCACGCCCGGGAAACGTCCAAGCCGCGCCGGCGAGAGCGGATTGAATGGAAACTGTTGACGAACCTGCCGGTCCATACGCTGGAGGACGCTTTGGAGAAAATCAGGTGGTATGCGCTGCGCTGGAAGATTGAGACGTTTCACAAGATTCTCAAAACGGGTTGTCGCGCCGAACAAGCCAAACTTCGAGCGTCCGAGCGGTTGACCCGGCTGATTGCGGTGTGCTGCATTCTGAGTTGGCGAGTATTTTGGATGACGATGGTACAGAGAACGAGGCCGGAGATTACCGCAAGTGCCGCTATCACGGCGCAAGAGCAAACGATTTTGGACAAGCTATTCGGAATTCCTGAAAAGCCAGAGGGCCTCTCGACCTATCTGATCGGAATCGCACGGCTGGGAGGTTACTTGGCGCGGGCCAACGATGCTCCACCGGGTAACACGGTCATGGGGCGCGGGCTTTGCAGGCTAACGGACATTCAATTCGGCTTCCTGCTGGCAAAAGGAGATGTGGGTAATTGAAAGCCTCATGTGACGCTTACCGACAATCAACTGGAAAAACTTTTGAAAACGACAACGGTTCCGAAGCGGAGCAAAAAATTCGAGGCGAGATTCGCTAAAAAGGTCGTTGCGGCTCTGAAAAGTAAGGTTCAAAGTGTTTCCCTCGAAACGAAAGCGGAAATTAAGCGCTCACCTCAAAAGCGTAGCCGGATTGTGAAGAAATAGTGGTCTTTGCTAACGCCTAAAACTTTGCCGAAACACTTTTTTATCCCCAATATCGCGCCATACATGGTATATAGGCGCGTTTACCGTCACGACCATACTGCCACGGCTTAACCGCGGGACCACTACCTCCCCCAACGTGTCGTCGGCTACCGCCCGACTATAAATGTTTCCCAGGGGCTATCGGGTATCGGACATCTAGCCGTTGTCCTTTACCAAACATTTATAGTCGGGCGCACAGTCCGATTGTCCTTTAGCCCCGACACGTTGGGGGGACTGGTTTTATAATAAGGTGCTATCGCCCCGCTACCGATCTCGCTATCGCGATCTGTTCGCGTCAAGCGCGTCAGAAATCTTTGACGACTCCTTTTTGGCGATTGCACGACGGCCCAGGGAAAGAATGCCGCAGTGCGGCAAAAAAACAGCCGCGCCAAAGGCGCGACCGAGGCGGCACATGGCTGCCTTGCCGAGGCTGGCAAATTTGCCCGCCTTTGAACCATTTCCCTTTGCGATATGCTTGATGGGTATGAAAAAAATAAAAAATACCACAAAAAATAATGGCGCTGCACGCAGGAAGGCCAGATGCAAGCCGAGCAAGGGGACTTCCCTGCCGCGAATGGAGATGTATGCCGTTTTAGGACTTGAGCTTGGGCAGAAGATTTTTGAGAAATTGCAGAAGGTCGAGGAGGCCGTTGACTCCCTTGATATCTTTGCGCGTCAAAAGGCGCGAGAACTGAACCCAAATATACCGGATACTGATTCAATTACAAAAGCTCCCGAAACTCCGCTTCCGTCAACCCCGCCTGCTTGAGAATTTCCTTGAGCGTTGGCGCCGGCATATCCTTGCCATGCACGGCGACAATGGTCGTCCGGTTTTGCCGAGGGTGGTAAAGAATGACATGGCTTCCCTTCCGTCGCTTTTCTTCAAACCCCCCCCCGTTTGAGCGCTGAGAGTACTTCGGATGGCCGCACCGCGGGGAGCCGGGTCAAGCCAGATTCGGCCTGCTCACATGAACACCGAGCGTTATGGGGCGCGCTTCTCCGCGCTCTTCCGGGATCGGTTCGCCGAGTTCGATAATTTCCTCAAGCCAGAGTTCAATGGCTTCTCGTGCCATAGCCACGGCGTGATCGAAAGTTTCGCCCCATGTCACGCAGCCAGGCAACGCCGGCACCGTGACGGAAAAACCGCCGCGATCCAAGGCTTCGAGCTTGATTGTGTAGGTTAAGGGCTCCATGCGGCCATCATATCAAATTCCTCGCGTTTGGTCAAAAGACGGGCAGGGGATAACCAAACATCGGATTTCAAAACCAGCCGCCATTACCTCGACGGCTCGCCCCAAACGCGTTTGCTGGCGTTTGCTTGGGAGGGACGCCTGTCAGGCAAGCCAAACTGGAATGTCCTGATACAAGGCGGGACTTTTGGATTGGCAGGAGTGGCGGCTGGTTTTGGCATCATGAACGACGAACCACACATCATTATCGGAGAACGTCACGGCTGGGGCGAACCTCAGCTTTTTGGCATTTCCCTGGTGGACCAGCGACAGCACATCTACATCATCGGGAAAACGGGCTCTGGCAAAACGACTCTTTTAAAGAACATGATTTTGCAACACATTGCCAAAGGGCATGGAGTGGGACTCATTGACCCGCACGGAGACTTGGCCGAAGAACTCGTCGAACATATTCCTTCAGCGCGCGCGGATCATTTGTGTTATTTCAACCCGGGAGATTTGGAATTTCCCATCGGCCTCAACTTGCTTGCACATGTGGCGCCGGATGACCGGCACCTTGTCGCATCGGGAATCGTCAGTGCATTTAAAAGCATCTGGCGAGACTCGTGGGGGCCGCGGCTTGAATATATTTTGTATAACGCGGTCGCGGCGCTGCTTGAATGTCAGAACGTGACGCTTCTCGGAGTCAATCGGATGCTGACGGATGATAATTACCGCGCCTGGGTAATCCGGCAAATTCAAGACCCGTTCATCAAAGCCTTTTGGGCAGAAGAATATGCTGGATACGACCCGCGCTTTCAACGCGAAGCCATAGCCCCAATTCAAAATAAATTGGGACAGTTTCTTTTGAATCCGGTCATCCGAAATATCTTGGGCCAAGTGAAGAGAAAAGTGAGCATCCCCTTCATCATGGACCACGCTCGCCTTTTCATCGCAAATCTCTCGAAAGGCCAGCTAGGTGAGGACAAGGCGAATCTTTTGGGATCACTCCTGACGACCCAATTTCAACTCGCAGCAATGGCCCGGTCGAAACGACCGGAAAACGAACGCCGTGACTTTTACCTGTTCATTGACGAATTTCAAAATTTCTCAACCGATGCTTTTGCGTCAATTCTTGCCGAGGCCCGGAAATACCACCTCTGCCTGACGCTCTCCCACCAATATATTGATCAGCTTTCGCTTCCCGTCCGGCAGGCGGTGTTTGGTAATGTCGGAACGCTTATCGCGTTTCGGGTTGGATCAGGGGATGCGGGGGTGCTGGAAAAGGAATTCAGTAACGCATTTTCAGCGGGTGTTTTGGCGGATTTTAACAGATATGAAGCGGCGGTGAAATTACTCGAAGACGGAATCAGCAAAGAAACATTCCGGGCAAGAATGCTTTTTCCGGTGAGACCCGCATCTTTTAAAAAAAAGGCTTTAATAGCGCGCTCGCGAGAAAAGTTTGCAGACAAGCGTGTGGTGGTTAATAATAAGCTTTATCGCTGGATGGCCGAGTTTAAAACGCCAAAGACAAATGTATATACAGGGAAATAAAAGTACACAAATGTGTCTAGCTTATGCACTTAAGATGAAATTGCCTCCAAATAATATTCGCATTTGAAATAACTGAGCTTATTAACAAAGAGATAACTGTGAGCCTTTTTATATTTTTTTCAACATTTCTAATAACATTAAAATTGTCCCGAGATGAGAATCGAGGTTTTTTGAAGTGTCATTTAAGCTTTTAAACGCTCGCTTGAAATCGTCACTTGCACCGGGGTAAAAAGCCATAAAATCGGAAAAAACCTCGTTCCACAACTCCGCAGAAATAAATCCTGTAGCGCCGATTGGTAACAGTATTAATCCCTTGTTCTTTGCAATTTCAAATTCCTGCCTAACCCCAATTGCATCTACCGTCTTGCCATTTTCACTCTTGTTGCCGAAAATAAATAGCGCAATACCGGCATAAGAAATCATGTCTTGACGGTAAATTTCCCATTGTTTTTGAGTTCCGACGCCCTGTGGAAAGGGACGCAGCATGAGTTGGTCATGAAGCTTCTCGCCATGCTCCTCATAAATCTGCTGTAAAGCGCCTGAAATTACATGGCCTCCTATACCGAAGCCAAATCCTGAGACGATTTTATATCCTTTAGCGATCAGCCGTCGACTAAGGTTATAAACAAAATGTTCAGATTCTGATTGATTAAAATGTCCATAATCGTATGCGCTACCAGAAATGAACACAGCATTGCAGCGAAAGCGCTTTTCTATCTTGCGTAATATCAAAGTGATATGACCATAATCTTCAACCAATAATGTCTGGATGCCGAACCGCTTTAGATCATTTATCGCCAGATGTTGCTTGAGTTCAGCATATCTAAAACTCTCCTCGCTTGTATAAGCAGGTCTCTCGCATTTTTTAAAAATGCAATAGTGTGTACGCGGCTTGCTGTGAAGACTGATTCGTACCCGACTCAAAATATAGTCAAGATTGGGGTCTGTGAAGCCAAATCCAATAAAGAGAAAAGTTTTAGAAACAAGATCGCCGCTTAAGGCAGTAACAAACGGGCCTCTCGTTGAGTTGAAATGTTCGTAGTCATCTTTGGTGAGTACCGCGTCGTCCGGGTGTTCAATGTCACCATGTAGTTTGTAAACAACCGCATCTCTTTTAGGTTTCGTAAGTTTAAGTTGATCGAGCGTGTATTTCGTATCTGGAATTCTTCCTAATGTTTTGAGAGTATCTTCAATCACCCTGTCATAATTGGTTGTCCAGTATGTTCGGATAGGTAGCCGTCCCAAAATAGTATGATTTTCCGTTGCTTTATGCCCTCTAGCAAACTGTTCAATTAAGATCTTATTCAGCTCATGACGGCTTTGCTTTTCGTTAAAATGATACTGAGCAATTGATATTAGATCATGTTCCAGAGCGACATCGAGACCTAGCTCATGTGCAACGGGTTTCATCAATTCTTGCCAGTTTACAAATCCCGCGCCAACAGAAAGCCCAGCCCCTGCAAAAATAGCCGCATTCTCGCTTTCAATCTCTTTGGCGTATGTATCGATAAATATTTCGATCTGTCTTTCCATATATTTGAATACAATTAATTGCTTTCAATCGTTTGCTTAAATAGGCGATTGCACAATGCAAATTTCTCGTTTGTAATCCTTAGCGCTCTTTCTTGTAAATCTTTTGAAAACCACATAAGCATCACTGTTAAGGGCGCGAAAAAACATATTCATTTCTGCAAATAAGTGCAAGAGTTTGGGAATCCAAGTGGCAAAGGCACGATTTGATTTTTATGTTCATATTCTGAAGATGACACCGGATTGCGCAGTTGAAAGGTGGCGCGAGTATTTCTGTGAATCACGCTAAAATGCTAATTCGGAGAACGGGGTTGTATTTTAAGCTTGTCATGACCGTCCGAAATCGTATATCTCTGAGACCCTCACGTGTGACATTAATGAAGATCTATTACGCCGTTTGATTTGCGCGAATATTTTTTTAAAAAATATTTATTCTGATTGGATTTTTGGAGCAGTCGATTTTACGTTTAATAATGCAGAATAATTGCTTATAATTATATTGCTGATTTGTTCTTAATGTTTTGGAGCGATTCTAACTCTCCGAGCCAAAGTCCAATGAATATATTTTTATCGTATCCCGACACAGATCGTCCCTTTGCTCGGCAAATAAAGCTCTTTCTGAGAGAGTGGGGACACGAAGTTTTTTTGGCTGCCGATGAGGCAAATAATCAAATTCGTGGCGATGGATGGCTTGATGCCTTAATCGACAGAATCGAAGGTTCAGATATTTTTATACTTTGCCTCAGGGAGTCTTCTCTAAAAGCTGGTATCCAAAAATTAGAATGGACTAACGTAGTTGTTCGTAATACGCCTGAAAAGCGTATTATTATTTATGATGGGGATTGGAACCCACTTTACGAGAGTAAATTTAAATGTGTCCGCAATTTTCAGTGCTTTCGACGTGACGATTTAAAAGACATGGAATCCCTTGAGTTGGCTCTTTCTGAGGAGCCTCCAGAAGAAGAACGATTTACATTCTTGGAACGCACCGTTATCGAAGCGGGAACCCAGCTTTTGCTTCGTCAGAGCGGGGAATTCTTCGGACCTCACCGTGTACTCGATGAACGGAAAAATTGTGCGTTAAGCCTAGATGTCGAAATTCAGAATCAGATCATAAGCCAAATCCGTGCAAGGTTTCCGGGGGACGGCATTATTGCTGAAGAGGAAACTGAGCGAGGCATAAGTTCAGATTCTACTACCGGGTTTGTTTGGACTGTTGATCCTTTGGATGGCACGCTTAATTTTATGCGGGGAGATGACAAATACTGCTGCGGTGTTGGCGTTCTTCGTGATGGTTTGCCATTTATGGGCGCCATATTCGTTCCTTCTCGGATGGAGCTTTTCACCGGCGGGGTGGGACGAAAAGCAAAATGTCATTCCATTTCAAGCGGAGCCGTAAAAATTATCAATACGGACTCAGAAGTGAAGCACCTGGCTGAATGTCACGCTCTCTCTCACATCAATAGCGAAACACCGCGTCTCGACTTGTGTTTTGAAAACGATTTACCCAAAAGACTTCATATATCCGTCCGACGTGTTTGGATGTGGGGTTGTGGATTGATGGCGGGAGTAAGCGTCGCTCAGGGGTGCCATCATTTATTTTTCCAGCGAGTCACCTATCCATATGACTTGGTTCCCTATTTACCTATTATTGAGTCTGCGGGTGGAGTCTGGCGAACCATTCCTAAGAAACCGTCCCTTTGTTGGAACGCGTCAAAAGAAAACGTCGGAATCATTGTTGCCTGCAATGAAGCCATAATGAAGGAGTTCGCCGCTAAGTTTCCAGAGCTTGAATTATAAAAGGCACATCCGTCATCATGCTGCTATAAAGTCGATTGTTGGTCTGCTTTTTTCTACGCCGGGCGGAATAAACAACCCTTCTTTTGTTAGGTGGAATTGTTAATTTGTCGGGAGGCGCAGTTTCTAACCCCTTTTTCGTCACTTTGTTGTTTGGTATCGTGGAAAGATGAAGTTCCATAGTCGTCCCCGTTTCAGACGTGTGTCCTCGCTCAGGTTCCTTCAAATAAAGGAGCGCGACTTAAAAATTATCCGGCTGGTTCATGCCCATCGTTTTCTCCGTTCCTCCCATATTCTTTCCCTGATTGCCGGAAGTCGGCAGAATATATCGAGAAGGTTGCAGTGCCTATATCATCACGGATACCTGGAACGACCCCGGGCGCAAATTGACTACTACCATCGCGGCGGCTCCCGTCGCATCGTTTACGGTCTCGGAAACAAAGGCGCTTCCCTCCTGAAGCAGCAGACCCGGGGAATCCGCTGGGGAGAAAAAAACCGGGCCGTGGGCAGGCAATACCTTGAACACGCGGTCTTGGTTTCTGATGTCATGGTGGCAATCGAATTGGCCTGCCGTAAAACACAAAGAGTTCGGCTTTTCACACGTGAGGAATTTCCGAAAATTCCTAAATCAACCAGATGGAGTGTAACTATTGGGACTAATGTAAAGCTCGGGGTCATCCCCGATCAGATGTTTGGATTGGAGATTACGCGCGAAACCGGACAAATGGAACGGGCGTATTTCTTCCTTGAAGCCGATCGGGGGACGATGCCTGTCATTCGTAAAAATTTGAATCAAACTTCCCTGTATCGAAAACTCTTAGCCTATGAAGCCACCTGGTCACAAGACCTTCATCGTTCTTTATTTGGAATCCATCGCTTCCGCGTGCTCACGGTCACGAAGAGTGCTGAGCGCGTAAGAAATCTGGTTGATGCCTGCCAGAAGTTAAAGCGCGGTCACGGATTGTTCTTGTTTGCAGACGAGACAACTCTTAAGACCGCCCAAAGTCTTCTCAACCATCCGTGGCAATCCGGCCGGACCCAGGAAAAGGGTACGCTGCTGGATTAACTCGACCTTATAACGTCGTCTTCCCTGCGGCTTTGGCCTTCTTCCATCTTTCCTTTGCGGCTGCTGAAATGGCGGCGCGGGCCTTCGCGGACATCTTGCGTCGAGGTTTTGCCTCAGCGGTGTTGCCTTTGGCCTTCGCCCAGCGGGCTCTTTGTCCCGCAGCAATTCTGGCGCGTGCGGATGCGGACATTTTTCGCCGTCCCTTCGGCGTTAATGCCGGGGACGCTTCGCCTCCCAGAATTTCGGCGATTTCATTTTGCAAAGTTTCAATCTTTTCCCGGATGGCCAAGGCCCGCTGCAACTGCTCCACGCTTACATTCCCTAGTGTAGTCATGCTTGGAAGGTTAGAGAGTGACTCGGCAGCGGTCAAGAAAATGTGACTTATAGTCTGAATTCAAACTTGCCGTTTGCGGCAAGTTTACACGTCTTTTGATCAGTTCCCTGCGCGGTAAGATGGTCGGCGGAGGCGGTTCAATTCTTGAACCGCGATTGTTCTTCATAACCCAACAAAGGAATACTCATGCCCAAATCATCGTTCGTTGACTTCAAGGCGGTTAAAGCGGCCCTCAAAATGGAGCAGGTGCTCGAGCACTATGGCATCCTGGATACGTTCAAGGGGCTCGGCGACAGCCTAAGCGGTCCCTGTCCCATCCACAAAGGCACAAATCCCACGCAGTTTCGAGTCAGCATCAGCAAAAACATCTGGAATTGCTTCTCGGAATGCAAACACGGCGGCAATGTCCTCGACTTCATAGCCCGAATGGAAAATGTGAGCATCCACGCGGCGGCGGTCAAAGCCATCGAATGGTTTAGCCTCGATTCCGAGGTTATGACGGGAAAATCAGATGGCGACGAACAAGAGGCGCCACCGGCGAGGCCAAAAGTTTCGTCATCCAGGCCTTCAGCCAAGGTATCTTCAAAGCCCGAGCCGGAGAAGCTTACTCCGAATAAACCGCTCAAGTTTCGCCTGGAGAAACTCGACCACAATCATCCTTATCTTGCCGAGCGCGGCCTGACCCAGGAAACCATCATTGATTTTGGCATAGGCTTCTGCGCCAAAGGCATGATGGCGGATCGCATCGCCATTCCCATTCACAACTCGGCTGGCGACGTCGTCGCCTATGCCGGACGCTCCCCGGGTGAACCCGCTGAAGACAATCCCAAATACAAACTTCCCCAGGGATTTCGAAAATCGCTGGAGTTGTTCAACATTGACCGTGCCATTAAGGAGCCAGCCAATCAACCCCTCGTGATCGTGGAAGGCTTTTTCGATTGCATGAAACTTCATCAGTTGGGTTGCCGCAAGGTGGTAGCCCTTATGGGAAGCACCATGTCAGCCGTACAGGAGGAGATCATCCGCAAATACACGAATCGAAACGCTCAAATCATCGTCATGCTCGATGAAGATGAGGCTGGCTGGGAAGGACGAGAGGATATTGCAGTTCGGCTCGTCAAATATGCCTTCATTAAAATCCACATGTTCAGGAAAGAAAACATGCAGCCTGATCAACTGACCGCCGAAGAACTCGACGAAATAAGGAGTTGCGCTTGAACACTTCTTTTCTCAACCGAGTCATGCATGGCGACTGCATTGACCTCATGCGAACCATGCCCGCGAATTGTGTGGATCTCATTCTGACCGACCCGCCCTACGTGGCAAATTATATTAATCGGGACGGCCAAACGGTTTACAACGACGATAATAGTCGTTGGTTGAAACCGGCCTTTACTGAAATCCACCGTCTGTTAAAACCAAATCGCTATTGTATCAGCTTCTACGGATGGAATCATGCGGATCGGTTTCTCTGGCATTGGAAACGCATTGGCCTCATGCCTGTGGGGCATCTTGTCTTTGTGAAGGATTATGCTTCCAAAAAGCGATCGGTCCTGAGCCATCATGAAAATGCGTATCTCCTTTCCAAGGGCGAACCGAAACTTCCGACCAATCCAATCCGCGATGTGTTGCAATGGGATTTTTCCGGCAACAAATTGCATCCAACCCAAAAGCCCGTTTCTATTCTGACGCCTTTGATTGTTACCTTTTCGGAGCCGGGGGAAACTGTCCTCGACCCGTTTGCGGGTTCAGGTACCACCGGCGTCGCCGCCCGTCTATGCGGACGGCAATTCATTCTCATAGAAAAGGAATGGCATCACTATCAGACAGCTCGCGAGCGCATCAGTGACCATAGGTAATAAGTTAAAAAAAGGGCCGAAATGCGAACTTGCCTTCGGCGAGCAAGACATTCTGTTTTAAGCACAAGAGCGATCCGAAGGGATCGCTCTTTTTTGTTTGCCGTTCGTGGCAAGACTCCCCGCCTTTGGTGAAACTTTGCGGTGCCGTACGATTGAGGGGAATTAGTTCATTACAACCAAAGGAGAAAAACTATGAACGCGTACGAATACATTACGGAGCGGATTGTCGCCATGCTTGAGCGAGGCACTATTCCCTGGCAGAAACCTTGGCAAGTCCACAGAGGATGGCCGCAGAACCTCATCACCAAAAAACCGTATCGCGGGATCAATGTCTTTTTGCTTCTTGCGATGGATTATGAATCACCATTCTGGCTCACATTTCGCCAAACACTGGCGCTTGGCGGTTCTGTACGGAAGGGGGAGAAAGCGTGTCCGGTCGTCTTCTGGAAACCGAAAACAATAAAGGATCGGGAATCGGGTGAGGAAAAGAAGATACCGCTTCTTCGTTTTTATCACGTCTTCAATGTCGCTCAGTGTGATGGCATTGGAGAAGAACCTCAGCTGGTCGTGCCAGCTGGCTTGAAAGCAGCGGAAATCGTGTCGAACATGCCACAGCGACCGGCGATCAAACATGGTCTGGCCCACGCCTTCTATTCCGTGACCCAGGACTTCATCGGCATGCCGGCGCGGGAACGGTTCAACGAAGAGGATGAATATTATTCCACCCTCTTCCATGAACTCATTCATTCGACGGGACACGAATCGCGACTGAAACGTGCAACTCTTAACGAAAAGGGCGGTTTCGGTTCCGATCCCTATTGTCGTGAAGAATTGATTGCGGAAATGGGAGCGGCATTTTTATGCGGCCATTCGCAGATCATTGAACGGACGATTGATAGTTCGGCGGCATATCTGTCGGGCTGGTTGGAACGATTGAAAGCGGACAAGACGCTTATCGTTCATGCTGCGGCCCAGGCTCAAAAGGCCGCTGACTTCGTGTTGGGGGTTTCTCCGCGGGCAAGCAGCGGCAATGAGCACACTGCCGTAAGGCAGGGTGACGTATGAGGTCGTTCAATCCAAAGGAATTCAAAATCTTAGCATTGAGAGAATGCCCCGTGCCAGAGGCCATGTTGATCTGCGATACACCTCAATGTGCAGCTGATTATTGGAGGCTGCATATTGCGACTGATATGCGATTCAATCCCGAAGCCGAATGTTTAGCAGTGCTTCTCTTAAACACCCGGCGGCGAGTCAAAGGGCATCAATTGGTCACGATTGGCACGATGGACACGCTCTTAGTCCACCCGCGTGAAGTATTCCGAAGTGCCATTATTGCTTGTGCAAGCGCGATTGTTCTTATGCACAATCATCCAGTTGATATCCATCGGGACGCTTGATACGATTCTTGTGCATCCCCGCGAGGTGTTTCGTGGGCCGTCATCGCGGCGGCAAGCGCAATTGTCCTCATGCACAATCATCCGTCCGGAGAATCCACACCATCAGAGGCGGATATAAAAGTGACGCGGGATCTCGCTCGGGCGGGCACGTTGATGAAACTGGATGTGCCTGACCACGTGATTATAGGACGCCCAAATCATACGTCCTTGCGGAAATTAGGGTATTTGTCTTAACAACGAAGCTCCTGATGACAGAGGCTGTCTTTTCGGCTTTTAGCCTAAAGGCTCGATTCCTTGCTGACGCACAAAGTCTGGGTTTTGTGGCCAATTTTGGAGGAGCGACCAGGATTTTACGGCTTTACCGCTGGCTTTTTTCCCGAGCAGGGTGAGGTCCGAGCCGAAGATGGACAGGCGGTTTCCCGCTTCTTCTTTGGAGCACCAGCGTAAGCGATTTTATCAAGTGATTGAGCCGTTAAAATCCAATTCTTAAACCGTCCAAGCCATGAGAGATCTTTGCGCTCCAATATTTCAATTTGGGATTCTAAATTCCTTTTTTCATTTGCAGTTTGCCCGTGTGATCAATGAAGGTTTCGCGATCAATCATTTTCTCAAGATAAGCTTCGAGCAGTTAATGCTCTTTTGCGGTAATTGTTGTTAGCGCGATATTCTTCTTCGATACCCTTGTGCTTATTAACTCAAGCAAAAAGTGCAAATCCATAGACCACATCCTGCGCACCCCCCCGCGCGCAAAATACAAAGTACATATTATGATCGAGTTCCCGGCATAGGCTTGTAAAATAGAATGGATATCGATAAAGCATATAACTTTAAATAAAAATTCCTCGGCCAAAGGTGCCACAATCTATAAAACACTATTGCGCGTGGGGGATACCTAATTCAGAATTTACACGTTTTAGATTCAAATAAACTTCAAGTCGGGTCCGAAGTCATCCACTTATCCAGAAAAAAGCAACCTCGACTTAGTAATGCAAGCGCAGCATCCGGATTTTGAAGATAATGACTCTCTGCAACAATCAAAGAATAAAGCCCTTTGTAAAAATCGGCTCGGCCGATTAATGCTTGGTCATCAAAAGTAGTTTGCGCCAATTTCATAGAAAAAGCGCGGATGCTTCGTTTAGCGGTCTCATAAATGTTGACCGCTCTCGAAGGTAGTGTTTGGCCAATGCTCACCACTCCCGCAGAACTACCGCCTTTTTTTATTGGCAGATAAAGCGGCTTGTCACTCGGAATGTGAACCTTAACAAGGTATCCAGGCGGTTCTTGTTGGCGACTTACGTCTATGCGAAAATGGCCCTCGCCCACAAAATCATAACCAACTTCACAGGAGAGCAAAAGTTTACCGACGTCTGATGCAGGATCGCCTTGAGACTCGCCATGCGGATCGATCAAAATGAAAATAGGATCGTCCGGAAAATAAGCATCGATAAGAATATTGTCAAAGTGCAGGTCTCCATGCACCTTTGTCAAAAAGGGAGGCACAATACGCCCAAGCCAGTCAGATTCATCAAACAACTCGGAGGGAAATTTTATCGAATGAGGCTCTCCGTCTCCATATGTATCCTGATCGATAACACTACAAAGCTTGCCCTGCAAAATATGTCCGATTACCCTGTGACTTTCTCGTTCTTCAATAAGCTCATAAACCCCCTTGACTTCTACTGGCTCATTTTGCGAAATACAAGCTAGTTTTTTTACAATACGTTTAACGCGTTCTCGTCTTTGGCCCAGTAGAGATTGCAACCATTCGCGGCGCTTTTTACGTGAAATCGCTTTTGTGTTAGCGATATAAAAATCCGTAAAAAGCGACTCTAAAAGTCTTTTGAGAATAAGCTGTATCTCTGGGTCAGTTAAATGATTATGTCCACACAATAAAGCTCGAAGCGACGGGATATTATATCGCGGCATTCTGTAAAAACAAAATTTATCGTTTTCGGAAATTTCACCCACAACGAGGGGGAACATCAAACGGGATTGCAGCGAACGTTTCTTTTGCTTTTGTAGAAAAGCGACTTGCTTCTCTAAACCGTCACCTTTTGATCCGAATTTCGTAACATAGGAATTATCTGTAGAATGAACACGCTCTAGCCGCCTACTCAGTGTCAGCTCCTTTTGTGATTCGTAGGCTAGTACGCCACAGGACATCAAATCACGCAGCGGCTTAAGCCAAAGTTTTAGTTCCTCTTTTATATCAAATTTATTATCATTTAACTTAAAATATACGAATACGATATGATCGATACGCATGTCTTCAGAAAAAAGCAACGGAAATGCAGCAAATCCTATCCGCTTCGATTGACCAACTATACCAAAACACTCCTTAAGCAGGTTTTGGAATTGACCTGGCCACTTCAAGCTGAGACCGTCTATTTCCTTTGGAGCCTGCACCCCGGAGACGCACGTTGCTGTGACACTCTCGGATCCGTTCGGCACACGAGCAAAAATAACGTGATGCCTGGTTTTCTGTTGGTGTTTTAATTCCAAAAAATACCGACAAGAGACAGAACCGGCGAATCCATCCGTTAGATCGTCAGGCTTTGGGCACGAGCGAGTAAGCATGTCAGATAAGTCACTAGGATTTATCCTGTTTGCAGCATTGCGAACATTGGAACCAGGAAGTACAAGTTTATGTTGCCTATGGTAGTAAACGGAAGTTATTAGCGGTCGTTCAATCTGTAGCTGCTTTAAAAGACTCTGAAAAGTCTTCCATTGGTGAAACAACAGCTTTTCAAAAGCTGTTGCGAGAGTTAAAGTTGTTTTATGGTTTTTGGCGCGCATTCGGAGACATTGAGACATTAAATTAATAAGCCTTGAACAGCCTAATGCGATCCTTTTTGTCAAAGTGTTCTACTCCCTCAAGTGCTTTTAGTTTTGCGACTATACGATAGGTAACGGGAATGGCAATTATTTCATATAATACCTTGAATAGCCATCCCGATATTACGGCCAACACAAGCAAATGATTGTCAAACACTCCAGCGAAGCCGATAATAACAAAAAGCATGGTATCCACTAGTTGACCGGCAGCTGTAGAGCATACAAGCCGAAGCCATAGATGCCTTCCTTCGTGCATCATTTTTAGCCTAGATACAATTGCAGAGTTAGTTAATTCTCCAGCGAGATAAGCCAGAGCCGATGCAATAACTATGCGCGGCACGAGTGAATAAATCGCACTAAATTCCGTTTGCATGGTCCATCCGGGAGCCGGAGGAAGCTTGATAGCGACGTAAAGGGCTAGGCTCATAAAAACGTTTGCAATTAATCCCATGTATATTATTCGACGGGTTCTGTTGAAGCCATAGACCTCTGTTAGGACGTCGCCAAATATATAGCTAATAGGGAAAACAAGTATTCCAGCGCTAAAGATTGCGGGGCCGCATTGAAATAATTTGGTGGCCAGCAGATTTGATACAAGCAGAGTAGTAACGAAGCTGATAGTTATAATATCATAATGCTTCGGAACCCAATCCCGTTCGGATTCGGTAATACGGAGTTTTGCTGATTCAATTGTCATGTTGTGGAAGTTGTTGGTTGGTGTTGGCGGCGGGATTTTGTTGCCGAGGAATCTTGCGAAACCAACGAAAGCCAGGAGTGGCCCAGGCCTCCTTACCAGTAATCTCCTCCCCGCACTTCAACATCGCGAGTTTTAAGGCGAAAAGATTAGTCGGCAAAACACGTGCGCATCCGGCGATGAACCCGCGTTCTATACCCACTGATTCAGCTGTGTCGCAAAGCTGTGAACCGACGGAAATGTGTCTGGTTGTTGGAGCGACAATTAGGTGACAAAGCTCGATATGCAATGGAGGGAGTTGCGGATTGTCCGCAGATGAAAGTGTGCAGTAACCAACGGGCTTCGAAGTTGACACTTCGAAGGCAACGAGAGAAATCACGGCTGTCGTATTCCATTCAGCAAGTATCTCTGGACTCAAACTCTCGGCGTCATTCCCTGATATTATCTTTAGCGTTTCTGAGTCTTGAACCCAAGAGCATATCGTTGCTGCGTCAGTGGGCAAATATTCGCGGACGCGAAAACGACCTGATGGTACGAGGGGGGGGCTTAAAGATGCGACGATATGCCCTGCATCTTTAGCTGGTTCCGATGATTTCTCGGCAATTGGAGTTTCGAGCATCATTTAATGATAATGATTCTCAACGTAAAAGCAAGCCCGCCAATCAATACACATTCTTTTTGCCAATGGTCAACATTATCTTTTGTATGTTTGGCATCGGGTGCTGCTTGAGATTGGCTACTTTTCTAGCGCAAGGCGATAATCTTCAAACTGACTACATATCATGTTTCTGGGTGCATCAATAGACCACTGCTTGAACGTCACTCGGTTTACGAGCTTTGCTTTTATAGGGAGTATTTTTTTCCTTGCACGACGCTTATAGCCGCTTTAGTAAAGTACCATATCTGCATGTTCCCTTAAACACCATTCCCTCCTTTCGTACTTGGAATTCCAACCTGGGAATTGTGCTATTTTCGTCCAAAACTTTCTTTGAAGTTTATGCCTTCCCGCTTCCCAACCGCCAGCGTTTCTTTGTCCGCCCATGATGGCCTGACAGTCTTTCGCTTTTATTTTATGGTCATAGAGATACTTTTTGATGCGGTCGACCATGTGGTCGATTTGGTTAGGCTTCAACACGCTTTTGTATAAATAGCTGCAATGCAGTGGCTTTTCACACTTGAGGCTAATTTGGAAAAAGCGCCTCACTGCCAACAGCGAGCGACGCCGCTTTGCTCGGCGGCAATATCAATCCCATGGCCGGCGAAATTTCACTCGCGCATCGCGGTATTTTGTGTCTTTCTTGAACCGCCCGAGTTCAAACGGAGTGTGCTCAAGTCCATGCGCAAGCCGCTTGAGGAAAGGCGCTTCACCATCTCGCGTGCTACCAACACACTGACCTTCCGAGAGGATTTCACTTTGATTAATAAGTTTCTTGCATGATCCGTTGACATCGACGCTAATTTTCCTCACTGGCGATTGCTCGCTGAATACGTGCTGTAACATTGGACACGCCCTCTGTCAGTTGAGCTTGTAGCTTATCGCTCAATTTGCCGGTATCACGGATACGAATCGGAGCATAGTAAACATTCACTGGCGTGCCGATCAGATTTCCAATACTGAATTTTTCCACAGCCTCAGTTTTGTACTCCAAAACTTTAAAAATAACCTGAGTTTCAGTATCGGTCGTTTGCGCGCCCACGATGGCACAGGTGCGTCGCCCCGCGATGGTATTAAGGAACGTGCTGAATTCCTGAGTCGCTTCGAGTTCAAATGTCTCAGGCGCGGTTGAGGTATCTCGGGTAATCTTGAAAGCGGGCTGATTTGCCAGAGCCATAATGATTGCCGCCCGTGCCTTATTTACCGGCATGGGGGTCTTCAGTTCGTGCGGTTCAAAATACTGTTCGCCATTCTGTCTGACAAGGCACCGCTTGAAAACTTCCCGGCCACGGTTGAGACGTTCAAGTCGCATTTGTTTTCTTTGCCCAGGTTCCTTTTGCTTGAAATCGGTAAGTATTTGATTCACCTCGGCGTTGTCCGGCAAATAGTTGATCGTCCTTTCGAGTTCCGTCAGGCCAGCGATATAGTCCCCACGTTTCCCCATCGCCTCCGCTTGCCGCAAGCTTGAATAACCCATCGATTCGCGCTGGAGTTTCAGAGCCGCGGGGTCGTCTCGTTTCGCCAGCAATGCCTCATCCGCTGCCTTGGACGCCCGCTCGAACTCTCCGTTCGCGAAATATTGCTGCGCCGCCTTCAATGCTGCTCCATAATTTCGTCCGACCAGGTTTGTGTGGAAACTGCAATTCTGGTCGGAGGCAATATCCAAGGAGACAGATGCGAGTTCGTAACCGTCCTTTCGTAAGGTAAAATGTTGATTGCCCACCGGCAGCTCTGGGATTGTCACGGGTGTCACTCCCCAGTCATGCCCATTGTCAGAGAGAACCGTTGCCCCCGAAGGTTCGGTCACCAAATAAGCGACGCCGTATAATAAATCTACTTCAAGCGAATTTGTTGCCGACCCCTTAATAGAAACGGTTTGTTCAAATCGATTGTTATGGTGTTGGGTAAGAAGTTTGTATTCCCCTTCCGGCAGTTCTTGAATATTCGCCGGAAAGCCGCCGGCCTCAATCAATCGGTTTTTGCTGTTCATCAATTCAAAGGATGCTCCTTCACGATTGCAAGTCATTGAGAGTACTCCCAAACGTGGAGCGACCCGCCAAAAATTGGTTCGGTTATAAAAAATTTCGACTTCATCCTTCTGAAGCCAGTGGGCATATCTCGTTTCCACGGAATAAACGCCCGTTGGCATGGAAATCGCAATGCCGGAGCTATTCGTCAATGCTTGTTTGAACTCAGGTCCGACAATGGTGATCGAAACCGCTTCTGGTGCGGCGTGGAGTTCCAGGACTCCTGTTGTTCTCTTGAGATAAATATCGCCAAAATCATGTGGCCCATACCAGACGAATAGATTGGTTGTAAATGTTTCGCCCTTTGAATGCTTAATCGTAAACGTATGCCATCCCAGTGGAATCATGTTGCCGCTTTGAATGTGCTGGTTACCTAAGGTTGCTTCGGCATCGTATAGAATTCCGAAATCAAGGATTCTTGGTGAAAAGGTGATCCGGGTTTGCTCCATCAGTCGCTCATGTGTGCGAATGCCGAAAAGAAATAGAACGAACAGAAGCCATAAGCACAAAGGTCGCAGGACACGAAGCCAATATTGCGTTCGGCTTTCTAAAACCACAGAAGAATCCTCTGCTGTCATTGTCCGTATTTCTTTCCCTTTGGGTCTCGAATTTATTTCGAGACGTTATCCCTGGAACGACAACCGGCAGCGTAGCAATTTTCTCAACTCACTTTATGGTTGACCATTAAGTAGAACTGATGCCATGGTTAATTGCAGATAATCTATTATGGCTACCTCCGGCGACAAGCTTAAAGTGAAGGAGATGTTGCGTCGTTCCATTGATTTCGTGTTCGGCTTCAAGAACAGAAAAGGTGAAGTCCTGGATTACTGGATTTACCCTGCCGATGCTCTCGGCTTTTCCTCGGCTGATTTTTACGCAGCCGTCGAGCAGCAGATGGCCGCTCGCAAGATTCCCGGCATGGAAATAGTGCGCCAGGAATTTGCCGAAGGTGGATTACTTTCCGATAGGCGAGCTTATCTGCGTTTGATGCGCGAGAGATTTGCTATCACCACGTGCGCAGCGCCCATGGGAAACTTTTTCTTTTTTTCCTGCCGGTGCATCTATGTTCCCGCGTTGGTCCGGCTCTGGCATATTCTTGCTGCCATCGTCTTTTTCTTTCTCGCTTTTCGAATGCTTATTATTCCACTCGGAATTACCTTCGCATCAATGGCGCTCGTTGCGTTAATTTTCGCCATCGCCGGAGTTCTTCGGAATGCGACGGCTGCTGGATTTTCCGACCTTGACGCGTTTTTGCTTAAAATGCCTGTAATTGCCACGATCTATGAAAACTGGTTTCGGGAGGAGACCTATTACCGTGAGGATACGAGAAATTTGTATCTGAAGCTGTTGCCGAAGCTCATTTTAGAACTCGCTGAAGGCGAGTGTGCAGCGAAAGGCGTCAAACTTCAATGGCAGTTGCGTCCCATTCCCGAGATGCAGGATTTGAATAAGTCCGGTGCATCAGATAAGAAGCCAGCGGCGGCCTGAGGTATGGCCTCAGTCCATGAACGACTATCCGAGCAGTTTTACAAATGGGAATTGCGCGGGCGAGGCTGGCAGGTTTTCGACAACCCGGTTCATCCTGAACCCCTTTTTGAACCATTCGTCGGCCACTATATTCCAGACGTTAAGACGCTCGACGATGGTCGCAGGCCAACTTTCCTGAGTTCTTTATTCCGAAAGGTCAGTCAGCGACCGTCATTGCCGTCCGTTGAGCCGGAGGTGGAAGAGCCACCGGAGGCAAAAATTCTTGTTCGGGAACCGCTCATCGAACTTCAAACTTCCCTTCCGGCAGATTTCAATATCACGCGCGAAGTCTTCGAGCAATTTTTGCTCAATATATCTTTGTGTCAGGAACCCGTCGCTTTTGAGGTTCTCGGAAGCCATAACCAAGTGGTCATGCAGTTCGCGACTCATCCCAATGATGCATCGCTTGTCCGGCGTCAGTTGCAAGCGCATTTTCTCGAAGGCATGTTTCTAACGCAGGAAGGCACGCTGAAAGACACGTGGGATAGTTGCGAAGGTGAGGATGTGTTAGTCGTCGAATTCGGTTTGGCGCGAGAATTCGTGTATCCGCTCGAAAGCGGTAAACTAGATCCTTTTGTGGGCATTGTCGGTGCGCTCTCCGAATTGCGACCGGGCCAACTGGGATTATTTCAAGTCCTCTTTGAACCTGTCCGCGAGCCTTGGGCTGAAAATATCGCGCGCTCCGTGACCCATGCTGACGGGAAACCCTTTTTTGTCAATGAACCTGAATTAGCAAAAGCGGCCGAACAGAAAGTGGCGCGTCCCCTCTTTGCCGCCGTTGTGCGAATGGCGATCCGCAGTGAAGCTTTTGAACAAACATTGCAAGTGGCCCGTGATGTCGCTGGTTCCCTTCGCGTGTTCGCGAATCCGAAAGGCAATGAACTTATTCCGCTCGCGAACACTGATTACCCGTTCGGAGATCATATTGAGGACATGCTGCGCCGGCAATCGCGCCGCTCGGGGATGTTGCTTAACAGCGAAGAGCTAACCGGTTTTGTGCACCTGCCCTCGAAATTGGTGCGCTCACCGGCATTCAAACGCGATGCTAAAAGAACCAAAGCCGCGCCCGCGATTGTCCGAGGACATGCCGGGGTCGTGCTTGGCAACAATCCGCATGGAGAAAAAGCCACGCCCGTCAGATTGGCTTCTGAGCAACGGGTCCAACACATGCACGTGATGGGTGTGCAGGGCACGGGCAAATCGACATTTCTATTTAATTTAATTCGCCAGGATATTGAGAACGGCGAAGGGCTGGCCGTGCTTGATCCCCACGGAGATTTGGTCGAACAAATTCTTGGGATAATTCCTCCCGAGCGTATTCAGGACGTCGTCTTAGTTGATCCCTCAGACGAGGAATATTCAGTGGGTTTCAATATCCTTTCGGCGCATAGCGATGCTGAGAAAAGGCTGCTCGCCTCCGATTTAGTATCCGTTTTTGAGCGCCTTTCGAAAAGCTGGGGCGATCAGATGGGCAGCGTGCTTCAAAATGCGATCCTTGCCTTTTTGGAGAGCGACCGAGGCGGCACGCTTACCGATCTTCGCCGCTTTCTCTTGGAACCGCCATTTCGCGCCAAGTTCCTCGATAGCGTGCGAGACCCCAACATCGTCTATTATTGGCGCACCGGCTTTTCTCAACTTGCTGGCAATAAATCCATTGGCTCCGTCATTACCCGGTTGAATGATTTTCTAGCACCAAAACCCATTCGTTACATGGTGTCGCAAAAAGAAAACCGCCTCGACTTTGCTGACATCGTGGACAGCGGTAAAATCTTTCTCGCCAAACTTCCCAAGGGAGAGATTGGCAAAGAAAACTCCTTTTTGCTCGGTTCCCTTTTAGTGGCGAAGTTTCAGCAGATGATTATGGCGCGGCAGGCGCAACGGGCGGCGGCACGGAAAGACTTTTTTCTCTATATCGATGAGTTCCATAATTTCATCACGCCCAGCATGGCTGAAATTCTGACCGACGTGCGAAAATATCGCCTGGGAATGATTCTTGCGCATCAGGAATTGCGCCAACTGGAACGCGACCGCGAAGTTGCGAGTGCAGTTCTTTCCATGCCGTATGCGCGCGTGCTTTTCCGGGTTGGGGATGCGGACGCCCGGGCGATGGAAAACGGCCTCTCCTTCTTTGAAGCGCGGGATTTGCAGAACTTGAGCAAGGGTGAAGCTATTTGTCGGATAGAAAAGGCTGACAACGATTTTAATCTGACGGTTCCCTTTCCGGAGCCAGTTGACCAGGAGGGGGCAGAGGCGATCCGTCTAGCGGTGATTGCGGCGTCTCGGCAAAGTTATGCAGCGCCGCGTGTTGACATTGAAGCCGCGGAGCGAGCGGAATCGGAATCGACCGTTGAGGAAGCAGAACCCGTGAAGGCAAAGAGGACTCGTCCGGTCCCGCCGCCAGTCGTGGAAAAAAAGGCTGAAGAAATCCAGAAACCACCGGTTCAAGAGAAAGTTGATTCGTCCGTTACCGCAGAACCTTTTCTCAAACCTGAGCAGCCGAGGCTGGCTGCGCGCGATCTTGGCCGGGGCGGCGCCCAACATCAAGCGATTCAAAAACGGATCAAAGCGGCGGCTGATGAATTGGATTTCCAAAGCCTGATTGAAAAGCCCGTTTTGGATGGCCAAGGCAGTGTCGATTTATGGCTCGCTCGGGGAGCGCTTTCCATCGCTTGTGAAATCTCTATCTCAACCACCATCGACCACGAAGTTGGCAATGTCGCTAAATGTCTAAAAGCAGGAATTCAACTTGTGATTGTAATATGTTTGGATGATACGAGATTGCGAAAAATAGCTGCCGGAGTAACGGGCAGCTTGGGTGCCGAAATGGCGGCGCGGGTTAGATACTTTCAGCCAGATCAGTTCATCGCACATCTGCAAACTTTACCCATCGAACCGACTGAAAAAAAACCCACCATGCGTAGGGGGTATAGAATCAAAACAGTCATCTCAGAATTGTCTCCGGAAAAGCAAAAAGAGAAGGACGCCGCTGCGATACGAGCCATTGCGGATTCAATGCGCAAAAAATGATTTATTTTGGTTTAAGATAAAAAACAGGACCGATAATTTTGTATGTTGAATACTCCGCGATCATGCGTGCTCTTAATCGAAGCAGGCCATGTCCGGGTGTTTCCTCAGCATGAAAAATAGACGTTTGGGTGACGCGCATGTCACGCGCGGCTTGAGCGCGCGTTTTACCAGCTTCTTTCCGAAAGCGCTTGGCCGCCGCAGCAAGTTGTTTTTCGGTCAGGTATTTTTTAGCCATACTGCATTTATACAATATGTAACCGATTCGGCTATACTTTTATCTTGCATTGAAGGCGTGAATTTTGGTATGAACTCGTGCTATGAAGGAAAATAGTGCTCCGAAAAAACGAGTGGGCATCTGGATTCGTGTTTCAACAGAAGACCAGGCTCAGGGAGAGAGTCCAGAACACCACGAACACCGTGGTCGTGAATATGCAAAATTTAACAATTGGACGGTATCGGAGGTGTATGACCTCGCGGGTGTGTCCGGAAAGACCGTCATGGAGCATTCGGAAGCGAAGCGGATGCTCTCAGATTTGAAGCGCGGACACATTTCAGGTCTGATTTTCTCAAAACTTGCCCGGCTTGCCCGAAATACAAGAGAGCTCTTGGATTTTGCTGATTTCTTCCGAGAGCACAATGCCGACATGATTTCATTGCAGGAAAAGATCGACACCTCAACCCCCGCAGGACGCCTTTTTTACACCATGATTGCTGCCATGGCTCAGTGGGAACGTGAAGAAACCGTGGATCGGGTTAAGGCGTCCATTGCCGTTCGCGCCAAACTTGGAAGTTCGCTCGGTGGCCCGGCTCCGTTCGGGTATGAATGGAAGGACAGAAAACTTGTCATCCATTCCAAGGAAGCTCCCGTCCGAAAACTCATGTTCGATCTGTTTTTGAAACATCGCCGAAAAAAAACCGTCGTTCGCCTTCTCAACGACGCCGGGCACCGGACTCGAAACGGCTCATGTTTTACAAGTAAGACGGTTACGCGTCTGTTGCAAGACCCCATCGCTAAAGGCGTTCATCGCGGCAATTACACTACGCGAAATGGACAAGGCAAAGGATGGAGTGTGAAACCGGAAAGTGAATGGGTTTTGCATGAAGTCGAAGGAATCGTAAGCGCGGAGGTCTGGGAACAATGCAATCAACTCATTGGCGATTCCCTGAGCAAACAGAAGCGTCCGGCCAAACGCCCTGTTCATGTCTTCGCGGGTGTTACTGAATGCAAATGTGGGGAAAAAATGTATGTGCCTTCAAACAGTCCCAAATACATTTGCCGAGCATGCCGAAACAAAATCGCCATCGCCGATCTCGATGCCATCTTCTGTGAGGAAATCAAAGCATTCTCAATTTCGCCGGATGCCATTGCCGCGCATCTCAACGACGCAAACTTAGTCACCTTGGAAAAACAGAGGCTATTGGCTGTGCAGGAGGAGGATTTGCAACGCCTGGGCAAAGAAATCAAACGCACCTACGACCTTTATCAGCAGGAAAAATTGGATGCCGATGGATTCTCCAAGTTTTACGCGCCTTTGGAAGAACGCAGAAAACAGTTGGAATCAGCCATTCCAGCGTTACAAGCCGAAGTGGACGTGCTGAAGGTGCAGAATGTGTCGGCGGCCGAAGTCGCAGCACAAGCGAGCAATTTATACGACCACTGGCAAATCATGCAGCCAAGCGAGAAAAGAGAAATCGTGGAAATCATTACAGAAAAGATCGTGGTGGATAAAGACGAAATCGCCATAAACCTTTACAGTCGTGATTTTTGTAAAGATATGGCAAATAGGTGGCGGAAGGGGTGGGATTCGAACCCACGGTAGGGTTGCCCCTACTCCTGATTTCGAGTCAGGTGCCTTTAACCACTCAGCCACCCTTCCATTTTCCATCAGAGACTTGCAATCACGGCGAAAAGGCTTCGCCGAATGCGTCCTGACATTGCACCGGGCAGGAGGAAAAAACCAGACTTTTTTGCGATGGCCGATTTTATGGATCGTTGATTTTGATTCTTGTCTTTCAGCGCTAAATCGCGGCAGCATTATTTCCCTGCCAAGATTTGTTCGACGAGTTCGTTGATATAGATTCTTTGGGTGGCGGTGAAGGGCGCGGCAGCCGGGATGCGCGGAACTTTTGCGCCTTCGCCGTGGCGTTCGGAAACTTCCGCGATGAACGCGTACAAAAAATCTTTTTGTTGTGGCGTGAATTCCTCTTGCGCCGGCAACGCGACTTTTGCCAGCGCCACGGCGCAGAACTTGAATTCCGGCTGCAACGAGATTTCGTCAACGGCATCGTTGGTAACGGCGTTGACGGTCAAATTCTCACCGAAAAGATCGTTCCAATGAAATGGCACGAAGCAATCGCCGGGGCGCACGCGATCCGAAATCTTCACTGGATAAATTGCGAAGCCGCGCCGGGAACTTACTTTGATGAGATCCCCATTTAGCGCGTCGAGTTCCGCGACGTCATCGGTGTGCATCTCGACGAAAGGGCCCGGATTTAGTTTATTGAGCGACGCAATTTTTCCAGTCTTGGTCAGGGTGTGCCACTGATGCGCCAGCCGGCCGGTCGTCAGGGCGAAAGGAAAATCGGCATCGGGCAGTTCCGCGGGCGGAACGTAAGGCCGCGCAAGGAAGCGCGCTTTCCCGGAGTCCGTCGGGAAACGAATGACGGGTGAGGTTTTTTCGTTCGACAAATAGCGGATGGCTTTTCCGGTTTCGTCATCGGTGTCGCATGGCCATTGTTGAGTGTGGTTTTGCAGGCGTTCGTGGGAAATGCCTCCAAGATCGTAACCGGTCTTGGTGTTTCGTAATTGGCGTATCTCGTCGAACACGGCGGCGGAGTTTTTGTAAGGAAAACTTTTCTCGAAACCCATGTAACCCGCCACTTCTTTGATGATTTGCCAATCGGGCAAGGCGTCGCCCGGCGGAGAAACGGCGCGTTCCATCAGTGTGACACAGCGTTCAGAATTGACCATCGTGCCCTCGGCTTCCGCCCAGAGCGCGCCGGGCAGAAGGATGTCCGCGTAGCGCGAAGTTTCGGTGGGATGATAGGCATCCTGGACCACGACCAGCTCGGCGCGTTCCAAACCGCGGATCACGCGCTGGCGATTCGGCATGGAGGCGACGGGATTCGTTCCGATGATCCACACGGCTTTGACTTCGCCGGCTTCGAGGCCCTTGAAAAGCGCGACGGCATCAAGCCCGGGCGTTGAGCGAATGGAATGCGGCGGCAAGCCCCAAAGTTTTTCGATGAACTCGCGATCGCTGACGCGCGTCACGTCGCGCTGCCCGGGCAAAGCGTGGCTCATGTAACCGACTTCGCGGCCGCCCATCGCGTTCGGCTGGCCGGTGAGTGAAAACGGTCCGCTGCCCGGCCGGCAAATTTTCCCGGTCGCGAGATGGAGATTGCAGATGGCATTCGTGTGCCACGTGCCGTGCGTGCTTTGATTCAAGCCCATCGTCCAAAAAGTCGTGAACTCGGGAGATTCCCCGATCCACTTGGCGGCGGTTCGAATATCCGCCTCGCTCAAGCCGGTGATTTCCGCGACGCGACGTGGTGGATAATTGCCGAGCAACGCCGACAACTCCTCCCAGCCTTCGACATATTGCGAAATAAATTCTTCGTTTACCGCGCCATTCGCGCGGAGCAAATGCAGCAAACCATTCAACAACGCCAGATCTGTGCCGGGCTTGATTTGCAAAAATAAATCCGCCTTGTCCGCTGTTGGTGTGCGGCGCGGATCCACGACGATTATTTTTGCGTTGCGCTTTTGCCGGTTGAGCAATCGCAAAAACAAAATCGGATGGCACTCCGCCATGTTCGCGCCGATCACGAGCGCGCAGTCGAGTTGGTCAATGTCCTGATACGAACCGGGCGGCCCATCCGCTCCCAGCGAAAGTTTGTAACCGCTTGCCGCGCTCGACATGCAAAGGCGCGAATTGGAATCAATGTTGTTCGTGCCGAGAAATCCCTTGGCCAGTTTGCAGGCGAGATATTGTGCTTCGAGCGAAAGCTGGCCGGAAACATACAGCGCGACGGTATCCGGCCCATGACGTTTAATGATTTCCTGGAATCGTTCGGCAGTCATCCGCAACGCGGTGTCCATCGAAATTCTTTCGCGTTCGGAATCTTTTGACGCGCGCGCGAATGCCGAGGTTAGGCGGTCTTTTGTGGTAAGCGTCTCTGCGCACGAAAGCCCCTTGGTGCAGAG
Source organism: Verrucomicrobiia bacterium (assembly GCA_036268055.1). Taxonomy (NCBI): domain Bacteria; kingdom Pseudomonadati; phylum Verrucomicrobiota; class Verrucomicrobiia; species Verrucomicrobiia bacterium. The sequence continues at coordinate 362,853 of DATAUW010000017.1, forward strand.
GCATCCGAAATTTGCGGGATGTTTTTTGTCGCCAGCGACGCTGACAACGCGTTCGTCCTTCACATGCAGCACCATGCCGCAACCGACACCGCAATACGGACACACCGTTTTGGCGTGCCGGACGTGCGCGGACGGTGTGGCCAAATCATTCGTCATTCGAGAACATGGCCTGGAGCGTGTTCAGATCGTGGCGCGTGCTGAACTGTTGAAAACTCTCCCGGCCCGCGCGTTTTTTCAGATACACGCGCAAAATCTTTTCAATCGTCGGCGATAATTCCGACGCGCGCAAACCGGTGAATACCTGACGGCCCACGGCTTGATGTTTCCCAAAACCACCGCCGAGGAAAACATGATACCCATCCTCGCCGCCGATTTTTGTGCCCAACAAACCGATGTCGCCCATGTAATGTTGGGCACAGGAATTCGGACAGCCGGTGAGGTGGATGTTGACCGGTTGATCCAGTTCGACATTTTTTTTCAGGTGGCGAATCAATTCGAGTGCGTGGCCCTTCGTGTTCGACTGGGCGAATTTGCAATAGCTGTTCCCGGTGCAGGCGATGACGCCGCTGGCCACGTGCGATTGCTCGACACCGAAACCGGACTTAGCCAGCGTACGCTTCAACGTGGCGACGAACGCATCCGGCACATTAGGAATAATAAAATTTTGCCAGACCGTCAGGCGTACTTCGCGGCTGCCGTAAAGTTCCGCGAGTTCCGCGAGGCGCAAAAGCTGTTTGGGCGTGATCTGCCCGGCGGGGCAGGTGGCGCCGACGTAATTCAGACCGCGTTGTTTCTGCGGAAAATCTCCCACATGCGAATGCGGAAGTTCTTGATCGGCCCAGCGAACCATTGCGGGATCCAGGGCGGCGCGGGTTAATTTTGTGCCGAGCTTGGTTTCCACCTGCGCCAGATATTCCTCCAGCGGCATTTTTTCGAGCAGATGTTTCAGGCGCGCGCGCTTGCGGTCGGTGCGGCAGCCGCGTTCGATGAACACGCGCACGATAGCCACAACCACTTTGTTGATTTCCGCGGGCGCGACGAGCACGCCGAGGTCGCGTGCAAAAGTTTTATGGCCCGTTGCGCCGCCGAGCGCGATGCGAAAGAAAACTTCTTCGCCGACCTTGACGGCTTTGACGCCGATATCATTCGTATCCTCGACGGAGCCGATGAGTCCGCCGCCGTCGTAGGCGATATTGAACTTGCGCGGCAAATTATAAAACGAACGGTCGTTGATGATGATTTGCGCGAGCGCGTGGACGAGCGGCATCACGTCAATTAATTCGACAGGATCAATGCCCGCGGTGGGATTCGCCGTGAGATTGCGGATATTGTCCGCGCCCGCGCCGCGCGTGTGCAGGCCGATGCTTTGGATGCAGCGCAACACTTCGGGCGCGTCCCTGGGCTGGATGAGGCGCATTTGCAGGTTCGCGCGCGTAGTGATCTGCACATAACCGCTCGTCAGTTCCTGCGCGATGCGGCTCAGTTCGCGAAGTTGAAAGGAGGTCAGCGCGCCGCCGGGAATCCGCAGCCGCGCCATGAAAGCGTCCTTCATCGGCGTGAGGAAAAATAATCCATTCCACTTGAAACGAAAGCCGTCTTCCTTATCGGGCGGTTTATTGTTGGTGGCGTTTTCGACGATTTGTCCGTAGGCGTCGAGCGGGTGCAATTCGCGTTTGACGCGTTCCTCGAAAATCAAATCCTCGAGCGCATCTTTCGCGGCGGCGGGCGCAGCTTCAATATCGGAGAATTTCAAACCCTGCTCCGTGAGCCCGGCGAAAAATCCTTCGAGATATTTTCGCTGATCGTCGTTCAGCGGTTCGCCATTGATAAATTTGAGCGGCAGATTACTCATTCAATAAACGTCCCGTTGATAGCGCTTGTCCGTCTTCAATTTTGCGACATAAGCCTTGGCGTCGTCCGCGCTTTTACCGCCTACGGTTTCAATGATCTTGTGCAGCGCGGCATCCACGTCCTTCGCCATGCGCGAAGCGTCGCCGCAGACATACACGTGCGCGCCATCCTGCAACCACGACCAGAATTCGGTTCCGTGCTCGAGCATCCGATCTTGCACATAAATTTTTTGCGCCTGATCGCGCGAGAAGGCGGTGGATAATTTTGCGAGGCTGCCATCCGCCTGCATCTGCTCCAGTTCGTCGCGATAATAAAAATCGCTGGCGGCGCGCTGCTCACCAAAGAAAAGCCAGTTCCGACCTTTGGCTGCAGCGGCGCGGCGTTCGTGCAGAAATCCGCGAAAGGGCGCGACTCCCGTGCCCGGGCCGATCATAATGACGGACGTGGCGGCATCGGCGGGCAGGCGAAACCCATGCGAAGTTTGAATGAACACCGGCACGGAAGTTTCCGTTCCGACGCGGTCGGCCAAAAAAGTGGAGGCCACGCCTTTGCGCGCGCGACCATGCGATTGATGGCGCACGACGTTGATGGTCAAATGCACCTGGCCCGCATGCGCCTTCGGACTCGAAGCGATGGAATATAATCTCGGCGCCATTTTTTTAAGCTGGCCGATAAATTCAGCCGGCGAAAATTTCGCGGCTGGGGTTCGCATCAACAGGTCAATGACCTCGCGGCCCCAAAGCCATTTGCGCAAATCTTCCTTGCGGTCGGGCTCAAGCAACGCGCGCAAATCGGAATTGTGGACGGCCACATATTGCAGCAGTTCCGGCGACGGTTTCGTGATGTCAAACGTCTCACTGAGAGCTTTGCGCAAAGGAACTTCACCGCTTGAAAGGCTCACCGCCTCCTCGCCGTCACAACCCAGCGCGCGCAGCACATCGCTGACGAGTTCAGAGCAATTAACCGGATAAATCCCAAGGGCGTCGCCGGATTCATAATTCAAATCGGAACCGGCGAGGGAAATCTCGAAGTGGCGCGTTTCTTTTTCCGAACCTTCGGCGTTCAATTTGCGATTGGTTAGCAATCGCGCGGCGAAAGGATTCGTTTTTGAGAAAACTTTTTCAGGCGCGGCCTCGGAAATTTGAATAGCCGGAGATTCGGCGGGAGCGTTTGTTGTCGGAGCCAATGCGCGCAATACGCCTTCCTGCCAAGCTTTGGCCTTCGCTTCGTAATCCAGATCGCAATCGGCCAACGGATGAATCCGTTTTGCCCCCAGTTTTTCGAGGCGTGCGTCCATTTTTTTCCCCGCGGCGCAGAACTGTTCGTAGTTGGTATCGCCCAGTGCGAGCACGGAAAAATGGAGATGCGCCATCGCCGCCGCCGCGTCGGTTTGCAGCCAATCCCAGAACGCTTGCGCGTTGTCCGGCATATCGCCATCGCCGTAAGTGCTTGTGACGACGAGCAAGTTCGTCTCTTTTGACCAATCCACCTTGGCGTGTTCGGCGGCATCAAGCACACGCGCGTTGCACCCCTGGGTCTTGGACTGTTTAGCGATTTGTTTCGCCAATTTTTCGGCGGTTCCGGTCTGGCTTCCGAACAATATGACGACGGGCACGGTTGCGGCGGGGGTTTCTCCGCCGCGGATTTCGCTCGTGTGGACGTAGCCTTTGCTGGCGAGGAATCCCGCCATGTAACCGTTCAGCCACAATCGCTGTTGCGGATTGAACGGCGCGTTCTCGGGTATGAATGGTATGGTTGGCATTTAATTTGTCAGGCTCACGTCAGAAATTGAATTCGAGTTGGGCCCAAAACTTTTGGATGTCCACATTGCCCACCGCTAGCGAAGGCGCGGGCGCGTCCTGTCCCTGGTAGTAGGCATACTTGACCAGCACGTTCCAATGCTTCGCGAATTTTTTGGAAATCACGGCGTCGAATTCCTGGCCGTAATCGCCGCTGCCGTAGTCGGCGTCGTACTTGTGATAAACAAAACGCAGCGGGATTTTCGTGGGCAACATGACTTGCGCGTAACCGTAAATATCGCGCAAACCATTTGCCGGCGTCGTGAGGAAAACATCGTCCCAGCCATTGAACGCATGGAGCGTCGCGAGCGGTGTGCGGAAGGAGGCGCGCCCGCCGCCAGCGCCGGAATTCACGCCGCTGCCGAGGTCTTCGATGCCACCGCCGAACGAAAACGGATCCACCGTCGCGCCGAGTTCGAGATTATAATAATCCGCGTCGTAGCGGAGCAAGCTGTCGCCGTAATCGGTTTGGTAGGCGAATTCTGCGCGATAATCCACGGAGATTTTTTGCGAGATCGGCGCCGCACCCGCGAAATAGCCGCCGTAAGTGGCGGAGGAATTGGCCGCGCCGGCGGCGTTCTCAAGATTCAACAGGTAAGTATAACCAACAAATTTTCCGTACTTCCAACCGGAGTAGGAAATATTGATGAGATGCGAATCGGAACGAAAATCCTCGTTGGCAGTGGACAATCCGGAGACGTCGCCATAAACGCGATGCACATCCCAAAGGTAGCCATAATATAAATTGAGGCCCTTGATCGGTTCGCTGCTGATGGTCGCCGAATCGTAGGTTTGCATGTTTTGGCGCCAGCCGACATCGCCGACAAAACGATGATTGTCGAGAACGATGCGTTGTTCGCCGACCTTTGCGTTCACATAATCCTCGTAAGCGTAGCCGAACCACGCCTGGTCGAGTCGCGTGAGTGGAGGATCGGCAACGACCGGTCGCGCGCCTTGCGCGTTGGAACCGCCGGCGTTGTAATTATGCTCGGGCCCGAGCGCGGTGACATTCACACCCTCGACCATGCCTTGAAAACCGTAGAGCGGCGCGGTGGTGAAGCCGAATCGCGTGCGCAAGGTGGGCGCGTAGGAATTTTTCGTTATGCCCGGTGCGCCTTCTTCGTTCGCCTGTTCGTAGCGCAAACGCATGTTCACATTGAATTTTCCCTTCGCGATGGCATCGGGAATTTTCACACCCAAAAAATTATCCATCTGATCCACGATGGATTGGGGCGCGTTAGTTCCGGCATCCGTGGCGGAAGGAGCCGCAGCTTTCGGGGCGGCGGGAAGCGGAGCCGGTTGCGCGGGGCCGGAATCCGTGAAGGCGGCTTGCTGGGCAAGAACGGAAGCGGTGAAGGCCATGAGCATGCCTCCGCCGATCAAGGTTTTTTGAGCGTTGGATTGGGATTTTTTCATGAGGTTTTTGAATGGATCAGAATGAGCGGTTGGTGTGAGGTTTATGCGGCCTGAGCGACGGCTGGTTTTCGATGGGCGCGTTCTTCGAGAAAGCCAATGAGGTGCTCGCGGCAGCGGTAGTATTCCGGGTCTTCCAATAATTTTGCGCGGTCGCGCGGACGCGAAAACGGAATGGGTAAAATCTCACCGACGCTTGCGGCGGGGCCGTTGGTCATCATGACGACGCGGTCGGCAAGCAGGATCGCCTCGTCCACGTCATGCGTTACCATCAGGGCGGTGAGCTGTTTGCGGCTCCAGACCTCGAGCAAAACTTTCTGAAGCTCGATGCGGGTCAGCGAATCGAGCATGCCAAACGGTTCGTCCAGCAAAAGCATCCGCGGCGACAAGGCAAACGCGCGCGCGATACCCACTCGCTGTTTCATTCCCTGCGAAAGTTCAGCGGGGCGTTTGTCCATCGCATCGCCAAGACCGACGACGTTTAGATAATATTCGGCGATTTGGCGGCGGTCGGTTTTGCTGGCAGTGAAAAAAACCTGGTTGACGCCCAACATCACATTGTCAAAAGCAGTCATCCACGGCAGCAAACAAGGCGATTGAAAAACGACGCCCCGATCCGGCCCGGCGCCGGACAATTCTTTTCCCGCCAGAATGATTCCGCCGTCGGAAAGTTCGCTGAGGCCCGCGAGCATCGAGAGCACCGTGGATTTGCCGCAACCGGAATGACCGATGAGAGCGACGAATTCACCCTTCTTGATTCGCAGATTGAAATTTTGCACGATGCTGACCGGGCCTTTCGGCGTCGGATAGCTCTTCGCCAGGTTGAACAGCTCAACGTAATCACTCACGAGTCCACCTCAACTTTTTCGGGTTTGATTTCCGAGCGGCGCATCGGCTGATGATTGGCGGATTGTGCGGGGCCGCGCAGGCTGATGTTTTCCGGTTCGATGTCTGGCAGCACGAGATTGCGCGTGACGGTCGTGCGCTGGCGGCTTTTCGAGTTGAGCATGAACTCGGTCACTTCGCGGCGAATCTCCTTGAAACGAGGCTCGTGATTCAAGGCTACGCGGTCGCGCGGACGCGCGAGATCAATGGTGATGGAAGGCCCAAGTTTCGCGGTTGGCCCGGCGCTCAACGGGATGATGCGGTCGGCCAAATAGATGCCCTCGTCCGGATCGTTGGTGATCAACACCACTGTCTTTTTTTCCTGCTGCCAGATGCTGGAAATTTCATCCTGCAAGGTGGCGCGGGTGAGGGCATCGAGCGCAGAAAGCGGTTCATCGAGCAAAAGAATTTGCGGGTTCATTGCCAGCGCGCGCGCCACGCTGACGCGCTGGCGCATGCCGCCGGAGAGTTCGCCGGGTTTTTTGTCACGCGCGGCGGCGAGGTTCACCATCGCGACATGTTTTTCCGTGTGCCGGATTTTTTCCTCCGCGCTCCATTTTGGAAAACATTGCGCCACCGCCAGGAAAATATTCTCAAATACCGAAAGCCACGGCAGGAGCGAATAATTCTGGAAGACGATCCCACGGTCCGGTCCCGGTTCGGTGATTTCCACGCCATTGAGCGTGAGTCGGCCGGCATCAGGTTTAATCAAACCGGCGATGAGCGAAATGAGCGTCGTTTTGCCCGCGCCGGAAAAGCCGACGATCGCGACAAACTCGCCCTGGTCCACCGTGAGGTTGATGTCGCGCAACACTTCCACGCGGTCATCACCCTGGCCATAACCTTTGCTGACATTTTGTAGCTTTAGAAATTCCATGTTAAAAAGCTTTTGCGTCGTAAGTGACGAGCCGTTGTAGAATCAACATCAGGCGGTCGAGCGCGAAACCGATGAAACCGATGGTGAAGACGGCGACCATGATCTGGGCGAGCGTATCGCTGCTGCCGTTTTGGAACATGTCCCAGATGAATTTTCCGAGGCCGGGATTTTGCGCGAGCATCTCGGCGGCGATGAGCACCATCCAGCCGACGCCGAGCGAAAGCCGCAGGCCGGTGAAGATGAAGGGAAGCGCCGAGGGCAGAACGATCTTCCAGATCTTTTGCCACCAACCGAGCTTGAGGACGCGCGCGACGTTGAGATGGTCTTTGTCAATCGAAGCGACGCCGAGCGAAGTGTTGATGAGCGTCGGCCAGAGCGAGCACATCGCCACAGTGATAGCGGAACTGAGAAACGCTTTTTCAAACCACGGATGCGCGGGATGATACAGCGCGCTCACCAGAATCATGACGATCGGCAGCCACGCCAGCGGTGAAACCGGCTTGAAGATCTGGATGAATGGGTTTACCGCCTTGAAAAAATTCCGGCTCAGGCCGCAGAGCACGCCCAGAGGAATCGCAATCAAGGAACCGATGATAAAACCGGTGAACACGGTTTCGAGGCTGGTAGAAATTTGATCGAGATAAGTGGGGGGGCCGGAATATTTGATGTCGGGAAATGCCTGTCCGGGATTGGCGGAGAGGAAGCTCGCGCGGCGTTTGGCCAGTTCACGGTAGAATTCCGCCTCGTGCGCATGCTCGGTCCAATGCGCATCCCACAGAACCACGGCCTGCTTCCAGACCGCGAGCGGCCCGGGAATGGAGCCGAAACTCACTTGGACGTGCGCGGAGATTTGCGACCACACGAAAAGGAAAATCAGGATGGACACGAGCGGAGCGCCAACGCTGGAGAGTACTTTATCGAATAGTTCGTTCATCCGGCGCTGGGGAAGTTTGACCGGCTCGGGCGAAACGGTGGGCGCTTTTTCAGCAACGGTGGTGAGGTTAGTGGCGGCTTCGTCCATGAAAGTTAATCTTTTTGCCCGACTTTGAGCTGGCGCAGGTAGTCGTTGGGTTTATGGGCGTCGAAGGAAATGCCATCAATGAAATCAGGGTCGGCGGGTTTGAAGCCATCGGTATCGGGCAGGTCGCCGGATTGCATTTTGCCCGCGGCGATCAATTCATTCGCGGCCTGGCGGTAAATTTCCGGGCGGTAGACTTTTTTGGCGGTGGCGGCGAACCAATCGTCCGGCTTCGCTTCGCCGATCTGCCCCCATCGGCGCATCTGCGTTAGAAACCAAACGCAATCGCTATAGAACGGATAAGTCGCGTGATAACGGAAAAATACATTAAAGTCCGGCAAGTCGCGCTGATCGCCTTTTTCATATTCAAAAGTGCCGGTCATGCTGTTGCGGATGACCTTTTCATCCGCGCCGACGTATTGCGGTTGGGAAAGAATCTGGCAGGCCTTGATTCGATTGGCGGGGCTGGCGTCGAGCCATTGGCCCGCGCGGATGAGCGCCTTGACGACGGCAATCAGTGTGTGGGGATTTTGTTCGGACCACGGTTTGGTGACGCCAAAAACTTTTTCCGGATTATTTTTCCAGATTTCGTAATCGGTGATGACCGGCACGCCGATGCCTTTGAACACGGCCTGCTGGTTCCAAGGTTCGCCAACGCAATATCCTTGGATCGTGCCCTGCGCGAGTGTGGCGGGCATTTGCGGCGGCGGCGTGACGGAGAGGAGCACGTCGGCATCGGTGGTTCCGGTGGTATCAGTCGCGGTGTAATAACCGGGATGGATGCCCGCGGCGGCGAGCCAGTAGCGCAAATAATAATTGTGCGTAGATACCGGGAACACCATGCCGAACTTCAGTGGCGTGCCGGCGTCCTTGTTTTTTTTCACGATGGGCGCGAGCGCGGAGGCCGAGATGGGATGCGGCGGGCGCGGGACGTTGAGCCTGGGGTCGGCTTCCTGCATCTGTTTCCAGATGTCGTTAGAGACTGTGATGCCATTGCCATTCAAATCCATGCTGAAAGGCGTGATGATGTCGGCCTTTGTGCCGATGCCGATGGTCGCCGCGATGGGCTGACCCGCGAGCATGTGCGCGCCGTCGAGTTCGCCGGTGATGACGCGGTCGAGCAAAATTTTCCAGTTCGCCTGGGCTTCGAGCGAAACATAAAGGCCCTCGTCATCGAAGTAACCGTTCTCCTTCGCGATGATGAGCGGCGCGCAATCGGTAAGTTTGATGAAACCGAATTTAAGTGAGATTTTTTCCAGTTTGGTTGCGGCGCGGCTGGTCCAGGGGACAGCCGAGGCCATCGCTGCGCCTGCTATCGCGGCCTTCGCCGTGGTCTGGAGAAATTGACGGCGATTGGTTTTGCGCGGACTTGATTTTAAAGCTGGATTCATTCAGGCAAAAGGATTGCGTCAAACGTCTTGCGGACCGTTCATAAAATTCGGTTGAACTGATTTCGAGATTACGCCTGCACTAATTGTTCAGGCGCGGGATCGGATGCGGTTGCGACATTGACTGCGGAGGGTTTGGCCGGGCGATAGGTCCAGTAGAGGAGCATGCCCGTGAATAGAAAGCCGCCGATGAGATTGCCGAGCGTCACGGGGATCTGGTTCCAGATCCACCAGTCGGAGAGCGAAACTTTTGCGCCCAGCATCATGCCGGTGGGAATGAGGAACATATTCACCACGGAATGCTCGAAGCCCTGCGCGAAGAACACGAGAATGGGCATCCAGGCGGCGGCGATTTTTCCGAGCGTGGAATGCGAGGTCATGGCCATCACCACGCCGAGGCAAACCAGCCAGTTGCAGAGCATCGCTTTTACGATCGCGGTGATCATGCCTGCGCTGCCGTGAGCGGCGTAGGCGGTCGTCTTGGCCTCGGCGGCGGCGACGATTTTTGCGGCGATGCCTGAGGGCGCTTCAGTGCCCGCGCTGGTGAGCACGATATAGAGCAATACCCCAAAAGCCACGCTGCCGATCAGGTTGCCCATGAAAACCCAGAATAGATTGGTGAGCACCTGGATCCATTGGCGATGACCGGCCACGCCGGACAGCATCACCACCGAGAAACTGCCGGTAACCAATTCCAGGCCCAGCAAAACAATCATTACGAACCCGACCGGGAACACCAGCGCGCCAACCAGCGGCACACCCGTCTGGACTGTAGCAGTGATCGCGAAGCTGGTGGATACGCCGAGCAGTGCGCCGGAGAGGATGCCGCGCAAGAGCAAATCCTTGATCGGCAGGCCGGCCTTGTGATCGCCTACGGCCAGCATGTTTTTTACAACGTCAATGGGTTTGATGTAGTCCATAAAGATCAGTTTTTTTCGGGTTCGGATTTCCCGGCGCACAATGCGCGGGGAAAATATTTTCCGGCGCGTGAGCCGGGAGCGGTGGCATCGGTAAGACGCGTTTCAAATTTGTTTTTGGCTTCGAGTGAACCACGCAGTTGGACGGCGCGGTCGAAAATATCGGTGCGAAAAATCCGGTTGATCAGGGCCTGATTGGTCTCGAGCGAGTTCGCGCAAAGGCCGCTGGCGCGCAAGCGCTGAAGAATCCACGCGGCCTTGTCGGCGGAAGGTTCGTTTGCGTTGTGGCGATGAAACACATCGAAGTTCGGGACGTGCCGGACTTGCCCGTGGCCAAAATCAAATTGCGCGCTGAAGGCATTTCGCAACGCCGTTTCGGGAACATTTACGTAACCGGGTTGCGCGAGCGTGGCGACGATTTGTTCGCGGTTTTGCGGAGCATCGCAAAATTCGCACGCTTCCAAAAGCGCGGCCACCAGGGCGATATGTTGCGCGTCATTTTTTTCCGCGAAATCACGGCGAACCATCAGGACTTTTTCCGGATGTCCGGGCGCGAGTTCGGCGCTGGTGTCAACACACCAGCCAACCCGCGATTGCACCGCGACGGAGTTCCACGGCTCGCCGACGCAGAAGCCATCGAGATTACCGGCCTTGAGATTGGCCACCATTTGCGGCGGCGGGACGATGACGATGCGGGCATCGCGGCCGGGCTGGATGCCCGCATTCGATAACCATTCGCGCAATAATAAATTGTGCGACGAGAAAGGATAGACCGCGCCGAAGACAAAAGTTTTGTCGCGCGAGCGAGTGATTTCTTCCCGCAGCGAATTTCCATCGCGCACGCCTTTTTTCCATAAGTCGTTGGAAAGAGTGATGGCATTGCCGTGAAGATTCAGGACGAGCGCGGTGAGGCATTCGCACGCGATGGAACCGAGTCCAAGAGTGGCGGCGAAGGGCATGCCGCCGACGGCGTGCGCGGCTTCCAACTCGCCATGAATGATTTTGTCGCGGACAGTGGCCCAGCCGAGTTCACGGCTCAACTCCACGTTCAAGCCATATTTTTGAAAGAGTCCCAGTTCATGAGCCATGATGAGCGGCGCGCAGTCGGTGAGCGGAACGAAACCAAGGCGCAACTTTTGCGGCGACGGCTTGGCGGTGCGAATTTTTTTGCCGATGCGATGAGTCTTTATTGCCATCGCCAGTCGTTTTAGCTCGCGACATGCCAACCGGCTTTTCTGGCGTAATGATTGCTACTCTTAATTCCGATGAAGATGATGAATTGTACTCATGTATGAGCAAGCCCCTTGATGGTCGGCAGATTCGAGCGTTCTGCACGCTGGCGAGAACGGGTAGTTTCACGCAAGCCGCGCGCGAGTTGCACGTCACGCAATCGGGGATCAGCCACTCGATGAAGGCGCTGGAGCACGATATTGGCTGTCGTCTTTTAGACAGGCTGGGCAAAAAAGTCGTGCTGACGCAGGCGGGCGAACAGTTGTTGCATCACTCAAAAAAAATATTGCAGGAGATGGATACGGCGCGCGAAACGCTGGGGCGTCTCGGCAAGTGGGGCAGGGGCAGGCTGCGGCTGGGCGCGAGCACGACCGCGTGCCAGCATATCATTCCACCGGTGCTGCGCGAATTTAAGGAGAGCTTTCCCGAGCATGCCATCGCGATCCAGCCGGGCGATACGCCGGAGTTGACGTCAGCGTTGTTAAATCAGCAAGTGGATCTGGCACTCTCGCTGGTGATGAATGAGCCGCAGCTTGAATTTCATCCGTTGTTCAATGACGAATTGCATTTCATCGTCGCGCCGCTGCATCCGTGGGCGAAGGCGCGGCGGGTGGAGCGTTCGGAAATTCCCCGGCAGAATTATATCCTCTACAAAAAGCGCAGCGTGACATTCGCGTTGATCGAAGATTATTTTCGGCAGGAGCAAATGGTCCTGAACACGATCATCGAACTTGGCAGCATGGAAGCGACGAAGGAATTGGTGAAGCTTGGAATCGGCGTGAGCATTCTGGCGCCGTGGATTGCGCGCAAGGAAATCGAAGAGGGTTCGCTGGTGGCCTTGCCGTTGGGCCGGCGTAAGTTGCAACGGCGCTGGGGCATCATGCATTGGCGCGGCAAACGGCTCAACCTGGCGGAGGAAACTTTTATCGGGTTGTGTGAATCGGCGTCGGTTTCATTGCGGAAGCTGATGAGCGATTCGTGAAGAAACAAATGTTTCTCGTCCGGCATCGAATTATTTTTTAGGTTTTTCTTTTTGTTCACTTTTTTGCCGCGCGGCGTAATATTTAGATTATGGCTAAGCCAGTGATTTGGACGGTAGATGATGACCCGGATGTTTTGCGCGCGGTTGAGCGCGATTTGCGGCGCCAATACGGCGATCGCTACAAAATTATTTCCGCGGATTCGGGAGCGTCGGCGCTCGAGGCGGTGAAATTGCTGAAGCTGCGGAATGAACCGGTGGCGCTTTTTCTCGTGGACCAGCGCATGCCCAAAATATCGGGTGTGGAATTTTTGGAGAAGGCGATTGAGATTTATCCCGACGCCAAGCGCGCGTTGCTGACGGCGTATGCGGACACAGACGCCGCGATTCGCGCCATCAACAGTGTGCGGGTGGACCATTATTTGATGAAGCCGTGGGATCCGCCCGAGGAGCGGCTTTTTGGCGTAGTGGACGATATGCTGGATGATTGGCAGGCGACGTACCGGCCGGTGTTTGAAGGCGTGCGCGTCATCGGCCATCGCTGGTCGCCGCATTCAAATGAGATACGGGATTTTCTCGGGCGCAATTTCGTGCCGCATCAATGGCTGAATGTCGAAACCGAAGACGCCGCGAAGCAACTGCTCGAGACGACCGGCGCGGATGCCGCGTCGCTGCCGATTGTCGTGATGCAGGATGGTTCGATTTTGAAAAATCCGCCGATTGCGGAAATCGCGCGCAAGCTTGGTTTGAAGACCAAGGCGGAATTTCCTTTTTACGATTTAGTGGTGGTGGGCGCGGGGCCGGCGGGTTTGGCGGCGTCGGTCTATGGCGCGGCGGATGGACTTCACACGTTGCTGGTTGAACGCGAAGCCCCCGGTGGACAAGCCGGCCGCAGTTCACGCATCGAAAATTATTTAGGCTTCCCGGTAGGCTTGAGCGGAAATGATTTGGCGCGCCGGGCGGTTGCGCAAGCCCGGCGATTCGGCGCGGAGATTCTTGCGCCGCAATCCGTCCGCAAGGTGCGGATCGAAGGGCCGGCGCGGGTGCTGACGCTGGAGGATGGAACCGAAGTGGGTTGCCGGGCGTTGCTGATCGCAACGGGCATCGCGTTTCGCAAACTGGAAGTGCCGGGGCTGGAAAAATTTTCGGGCGCGGGTGTGTACTATTATGCGCCGATGTCCGAGGCATTTTCCTATTGTGGCGGGGATATATATATTGTGGGCGGCGCCAATTCCGCCGGGCAGGCAGCGATGTATTTTTCGAAGTTCGCCCGCCAGGTGACAATGATCGTGCGACGCGGCACACTTTCGGAAACGATGTCGCAGTATTTGGAAAACCAAATCGTGGCGACGAAAAATATCTCGGTGAAATACAATACAGTCGTTGTGTGCGTGGAAGGGAGCGATCGTTGCGAGACGCTCACGCTGCGAAACACCAAGACGCAGGAGCAGGAGACAGTCACCGCGAACGCGCTTCTGATTTATGCGGGTGCGATTCCGCAAACGGACTGGCTCGCGGGCGTCCTTGAGCGGGACGCGCAGGGTTATTTGATTTCCGGCCAGCATTTGATACGCGAGGGGCGGCGACCGAACGGCTGGACGGCGGATCGCGATCCGTTTTATTTGGAGACGAGCGTGCCGGGAATTTTTGTCGCTGGCGACGTGCGGCATCGCTCGGCCAAGGGCGTGACTTCGGGCGTCGGTGAGGGCGCGATGGCGGTCAAGTTGGTCCACGAATATCTCGGCCTTCAGGCATAATTATGGATAAAGCCACGCTCCAACAAGTTCGCGCCACGCCGCTGTTTTCCCAATTATCGGACGAGCAGATCACGTGCATTGAGCCGGGCGAAATTGTCGAATTGCCCGCGGGCACGGTGTTGGTGAACGAAGGCGAAAAGTTGCTGGAGTTTCTGATGGTGTTGGAAGGCGAAATCCGGCTTACGCGCGTCTATGATCGTCAAACGGTTCTGATGGGCACGATCAAGGCGGGAAGATATACCGGTGAGACGACGTTGCTGCTGGGAATTCCCTGGCTGGCGTTGGCAAGAATTTCCAAACCGGCGAAAATTTTTCGACTTAGCGAAGATAATTTCTGGCGGATGCTAAGCACCTGCCACGAGGTTGCGCGCGAGATTTTTCGCACTGCGGCGAACAAGATGCGCAACATGGAAGGCTACTCGCAACAACGCGAGAAGCTGGCATCGCTCGGCACGATGGCCGCGGGACTGGCGCATGAGTTGAACAACCCGGCGTCGGCGGCGCGGCGGGCGGCATCGCATTTGCAAACCGTGACCGACCGCGTGCAAATGTTGTTGTGCGAACTTTCGGAAGTGTTGCATCACGACCATTGGCAGCACCTGTTACAAGGTTCATTGCACGCCGAGGAACGGCTGGCAACCGCGCCCAAGCTCGATCATCTCGAACGCAGCGACCGCGCGGAAAGCCTGGCGTCGTGGCTGGAAACGCGCGGAGTGGCCAACGCGTGGGATGTCGCGCCGACTTTCGTAAGCGCGGATGTGAATGCCGCGTGGCTCGAAGAATTGACGAATAAATTGCCGAAGGAAGGCCAGGCGCTGGCATTGAATTGGGTGGAGGCGCGATTGAATCTGCGTTTGCTGCTCACGCAAGTCGAGCAGAGCACGTCGCGCATCGGCGAACTGGTGAAGGCCGTGAAATCGTATTCCTACATGGATCAATCGCCGATGCAGGACATAGATGTTCACGAGGGGCTGGAGAGCACGTTGACAATGCTCGGCCACAAATTAAAAAACGCGACTGTCGAGCGCTCCTTCGACCGCACGCTTCCGCATATCATGGCTTACGGCAGCGAACTCAATCAGGTATGGACGAACCTCATTGATAACGCGATTCACGCGGTGGATGGCAAAGGAAAAATTTGCATCGGCACCTGCCGCGAAGACAATCAGATTTTGGTGGAGATCGTGGACAATGGCCCCGGCATTCCGGAGTCCGTGCAGGCACACATGTTCGAGCCATTTTTCACAACCAAGCCCGTCGGCACCGGCACCGGTTTGGGTTTGATCATCAGCAACCGCATCGTTGCCGACCGTCACGGCGGGGAAATAGAATTTGAATCCAAGCCGGGTGAAACGCGTTTCAAGGTGCGTTTGCCGATTTTGGGTAAACCCGCGCCTGAGGAATCACAAGCGGCTTGATTTGAAAAGATGGTGCGCGATGCAGGGATTGAACCTGCGACCCCTACCGTGTCAAGGTAATGCTCTACCACTGAGCTAACCGCGCATTTCAACGAAAACGGCTTCGATTTGACGCCGTCCACCCCGGAGGATGGAGGGGAAAACTACGCGACTTTCGGTGGGCAGGCAATCTTTTTCCGCCGCCGTTTTTAATGCGTCAGGGCGTAGATGGCGATGTTGAGGGCCAATTTTTTGCCGTCTTCGGGGCTGATGCCTTTGCCGCGGTTGCAGCTATTGTCCGCGCTGAACGCGCAGCAGAGTCCGTCCTCGCACATTACCGCGACGAGGTTGCCGTGGTAAAACAGGCCTTCGAGCTGGATGTCGCGATTTTCATTCAGGCTGTGAATGCGTTCAAGTTTGTGAAACGAATGATAAATCAAATGATCGTATGGGATCGGCTTCACCTTTTCGCCGGCAAAAATACGGCTGAATTCGCGGCGCCACGCCTCGGGAAATTCCGGGTTTGTGCAGCAGCCCGAGGCCATGATGAATCCACCGTGGCTAAGATATTTTTTGAGGTTCTCAACTTCCGCCGGAGTGAAGACGAAACTATTGTGGCCGTTCATGAAGACGAACGGCGTCTCGAACAGTTCCGGCCCCTTGAGCGTGACCATGCGCTCTTCCTGGACTTTCAGCGTGGTAGCGCTTGAGACGAGCTTCATTAAATCCTCGCCGACACCAGAACAATCGTTGCCGTCGTTGTCACTGTATTTCAGGCGGCCCATGAAAAACGTCGCCTGCAATTCGTCCTTGCTCTCGGGACGCGCGGCGCACGTCATAAAGCAAATCACGAGGGCTATCAAGAGGGTGCGGGTTCTCATTTTCTTCTCGGTTAAATTAGCACGCAGTGAAGCGGGCAACAAGTTTTGGAATTTAATTTAAGGTCACGATGATTGAGTTAGGCCAGTCCCCAGCGTTTGCGCAAAATCCATTCCGAACCCAGACAACCGAGCAGCGTGAGCAGCGTCCAGCCATTCATGCCCGCGGGTTGATGCACGGATTTCGTGCGTTGCGCCTCGATGATGCGCGTTTTTATTTGCCGGACGAGGTCTTTGCCGTTGGGGCATTCTTCTACTTTCAACGCCAGCCCACCGCTGACCGATGCCCATTGCTTTAGCGTCTCCATGTCGCGCGCCGTGTTTTGAAATTCCACGTTCACACCGCGGATTTCAATCGTGCGCGTGCCTGCCGGAACGCTTTGCGCATTCACGACGGAGATGGTGTAAGTGCCCGCCTTGGCCGCGTGAAATTTAAAGTCGTGCGGATGTCCCGGCTCCAGATCCAGCGTTTGTGTGGCGAGCATTTCTTTGTATTCGTTTTCGACATGCACGGTGAACTTGCCGCTCGAGTTGGTGACGTTTTGCGGGTTCGGTTGTTTTTCGAGAATGATTTGCACGTCCATGTCGGGATGCAAATCCTGATCGGCGAGGTGAATGGAGATGTCCTGGCTGCCCGCGTCGCCGAGGTAGCGGAAAAGCTGTTTCCAGAAACGGTCGAATTGCTGCGGATCGGAATCCTTGGCGAGACGCCAGCGCCAAAAATTCTGGATACAAATAATCGCGGATTTTCCCGCGCCGTAAGTTTGTGCTGCCATGAGAATGCGGTGTCCGTTGGGACCTTCGTCGGAGGAATGCTGCGCCCAGATTTGCGCGCCGGGTTTGGCGGCATCCACGCGGCCGTATTGCGTAAAAGCGGGAAGCTGCGCCCAGGCTTCGCGCGCGGATTTGCCATCGGAAATTTGGAACACCGGATTTCGCAGGGCGTCGTCGGTGAGTTGCAAATGGAATTGCCGGTCGAGTCCTTCCACGCCCGTGCGTGCGGCGAATACGACTGGCAGTAATTGTTCGAGCCGGCTGCCTTGCCACGAGCCGTCAAACGTCCCCGCGCCGCCGATCATCAGGACGCCGCCGCCGAGTTCGCCGCAAAAACGCGCGAGCATTTCCTGTTGCGCGACGGTGAGGTCCACGGGCCGGATATTGGAAAGCACGATGATGCGGAACGGCGCGATCTCCTCGATCGTGGCGGGAAATCCGTTGATCAATTCGCCCGAGCTTTCGACATTCTGGCGAAAGATGGATTGCTTGGACGTGCGCGTGAGGCCGGTGAGTTTGATGGAAGGATCGTCGCGCAAGGCCATGCCGATGAATTTATAATCCCACGTCAACGCGCCCTGGATGTAGAGCGCGCGCAATTCTTTTTCCGTGGAAACGCGCACCGCCGCGCTGCCGGAGGTGTTGACGCATTTGAGGCCGGGAACCGAGGGTGGGACGAGCCGGATTTCGTAATTATGCGCGCCTTCCTTGTCTTCGGTGATGCTGAAACTTTCCTGCCACATGCGCGAGCCGCGCCCGGGTTGAACCGATTTTTGCTGGCACGCCAAACCGTCGCGCAGCAAGAGTAAATCGAAGTCGGGAAGGTTTTGCGTGTTGATCATTTCCAGTTCGGCGGAAACGTCAAACGCGGCTTTTGGCGAAACCAAACCGGGCGCTTCGACGCGGCGCAGTGACAGCGTTTGCACGCCGAGGTCATTGCCAAAACCAAGCCCGATGAAGGGCACGCCGCTTTCGAGCAGCGAGGTCAACGCGCGATTGTTATCGTCATTTTCATTGGCCGCGCCATCGGTCAGGGCGATCACCGCGAGCGGCGGTTCGTTGGGATTAGCCAGCGCCTGCACGATGGCGCCGCCCAGATTGGTGCGCTTGCCATCGGGCGCGGCGGCGGCGAGATGATCGCCATCGGCGGACTCGGCGTCGTGCGCGAAGAGCATCGCCTGAACGGGTTGGTGCGCCTCATTGAGCGCGGGAAGTAATTGTTCGCGCGTGAAATCGAGCGCCTGTTGATAACGGCTGCGCGAACCATCCTGCAGCGACATGCTTTCGCTGCGGTCCATCAGCAGGACGACGCTGCGATTGGCCGGCGGCGTTTTTTCGCGCGCCACCCAGACGGGCCGCGCCGCGAGCCCGATCAATAAAAGCAACGCCACTCCGCGCAGCGCGGCGATCGCGGTCACACGCTGCCAAGTTTGGCCGCGCCGCAACTGCCAGGCGACGGACAACGCCAGCATCAGCAATGCGAGCGGCAATCCCACAGCCCACGCGATGGGAAAATCAAACGTGAGTCTCATGGCTTGCGCTCCGAAAGTTTTTCGTAATATTTTTCGATGCGCCCGCGATACGCGGGGGGCAGGCGCGAGGGATCAATATTGGTGATCTCGGGATTTTCTTTCTTGCCCTGCTTGTCCGCGACTTCGACCGAGAAATTCCGCAACTGATCCATCAACTTTTTGAGCGTGACCATGTCCGGAGCTTTGCCCTTTTCTTTAAGAGTATCGTCCACCAGCGCGACTAATTTTTGCGCTTGATCGTCATGGCCGTACAAGTCCGTCAATCCCTGTTCGAGCGCACTGGCGGCTTCGTTCATTTCTTTTTGCTGTTGCCCGGCTGAGAGTGGGTGGCCGGATTCCAACTGTTGCTTAAGGCTTTCGAGTTGCGCCATGCCGTGTTGAAAACCTTCCTGCCCGCCGGGATTGAGCGAATCATGTTTTTGCGCGGCTTGCATCGCCGTGGGCAAACTGTTTTTGAAAGCTTCACTAATATTTTGCAACCCTTTGCGCGCTTCACCGGCGGCGTCTTTTTGGTCTTGCTTGTTTTGTGCGCTGGCGAGTTTGTTCAGTTGCGAATCAACCGAAGATTTGTTCGTGCCGGTGAGCGAGTCATGAAGTTCAGGGCCGAAATTGTTCGTGCCGGTTTTGCTTTCGGTGATTTCGCGAAGCTGCCGCATGGTTTCCTTCGATGCCGTCGCGGCTTGCTGGCGTTGTTCCGACGAAAGGTCGTTCGTGCCCCTTTGCATTTCATTGAGCGCATCCATTTGCTTGTCGAGCACCTTCTTCAATTTATACGCGTCACCCAGGTCACGGCCCTCGGCTTGCCGATTCATTGCGGCAGCCAATTTGTCCAAATCATCCGCGGCGGTGGAAGTTGCCCGCTGGCCACCGGTGCGTTTTTCCAAGGCGTTCACGGCCTGGTCGAGAGACTTGGCGGCGGTGGTGGTTTCGTTGGTGGCCTGACGGAACATTTGCGGATGCTGCTGCTCAAAATCAGCGAGCGATTTTTGCAACTTGCTTTCGTCCGTGGCGAGGTTCGTTTGGTTGAGCCGGGGCGTGGCGGCCACTTTGCCCGCGAGCTTGCGCTGTTCCTCGGCGGTTTTTTTGACGAAGTCGCGCGCGGCTTTGGTTTCATTGCGAAACTCGGCGATGTCGCCTAATTGCTTGGCTGAATCCGCCATCGGGTCGCGTTCCTCATTTTCCGGTTTGTCCTTGAACGAATCGGGATGATCGGAAACCGCTTTCTGAAACATCTTGCGTGCGGCGATGAGATCGGTGAGCGCAGAACGCTCGTGTCCCTGCGCGTCAGGAATGATATTGTCGAGGAGCGACCTGCTGGAATCATCGAGCGCGTGCTGAGCCTTGGCGAGATTATCGAGCGCTTCGCCAATGGGCTGGTTCTCCATGTCAGTCGTCATTTTCGCATAGAGATGCCGGACGGAATCGTCGAGATCATCCTCGCCATCGGCAAGTTTCTGGCGGTCCTGCTGGCGCAGGTTGGCGGGCGCATCGGGCGACTGTTCGTATTGATGCGTCTCACGAATGATGTGCTGCTGGCGTTCGATGAGCGAGGTCATTTCGCTCAGGGTTTGATAAGCCTTGCCGCCTTCGCCGCCGGGCATTTTGAGAATGTCCTCGCGAAAAGGGCGCACCTCCAAAAAATAAATATCGGAGGCGTAACCATCGCCGGGCTGGGTGCGGGCCTTTGCGTAATAAGTGAGCACGTCCCAATCAGCGAGATGATATTCATCGAGATAAACCATCGGCTGATAAACCGCGTAGCGCGGCTCGGGCGGCGATGGCAGCACGTGAGAGCTTTCCACACCGCCGTTGACGGTGGAGAACCAGGAGATTTGTTTCAGCGACTGGCTCGCGGCCGCTTCGATCTGCAAGGGAACTACGTCCACCTTCGTGACCTTGAGATCGCGCGCGGGATCGGTGATGCGCACTTCGCCCCAAGCCTTATTTTCCTCGGTGACATTATTGGTGGGCAGGGCAACAGTGGGATTTTTTTGCGCAATCGTGTTGCGCGCGCGGCGGTCGGCGTCGGCGGCAGCAAGCCGCGCCCACGGATGAAAGTGCGCGTAAAAAAAGCAGGTGGATACGAACAAAAATATAAAAATACAAAGATGAATGAACGGGCGCGCGAACGAGATGCCGGCGGGCGCGGACTTGTGTTCCAGCACGCCACCGGTTTGCCGGGCGATGCGGGTGAAGAACCAGCGCGCGACGTCGGCGCGGCGATTTTTCTCGAGAAAGACGAGCGTATTTAGACGATCCAGCAAACGCGAATCGCCGCCTTCGAGTGAAGCCGCGAGCGATTTTCGCGGAATGGATTTTGTCATGATCGAAGCCATGACGATGAGCCAGGCCAGAAATCCACCGAACCCAAGCGCAACCAGCAACGCCGAAACGACGGCCACGTTTTCCATCCAGCCGCGCACCATCGCTATGCCGAGAATCAGCACGACGACGCTGGCCACGCAACCGGCGGTGGCGGTGTGCTGAAGCACGCGCCGCATTCGGAGCAACCCGGCGGTGCGTTGCAAACGCTCCTCGATGATCACGCTGGCATTCATCGGTTTTCCCTTCGCAAAGCCGCAAGGCCGGTTTCAACCAGCAATGCCAGCAGACCCGCGACGACCAGCCACCACCAGAATTGTTGTCGCCAAATGCTGGCGATGCTGGGGGGTATGAAAGATTTTGTGGCCGCGGAATTTTTTGACGGAGACGCAGCGGCGAGTTGCCAGTTCGTGATCGCTTCCGGCGATTTGACGTAAGTGAGGTCGGATTCTTTCGGACTGGGATTGACGCTGAAAATCTTTTGCGGCTCGTTCGAGGCATCGCAAGTCATCGTGTAAAGACCGGGCGACAGGGGCATGGCGAGTTGCGCGTGGCCCTCGGTGATGGTGGCGCGGGCGAGTTCGTGGTGGTCGTCATGAAGGACGACTTCGTGAGCTTTGGAATCGGGCGGTAATTGAATCAGGCCGACTTCGCCGGGCTCGAAGTTGAGAGGGGTCGGATCTTCGGCGCGGGCCGCTTGCAAGGTAAGGTCGAGGAACGGAATAAAAGTTTGATGCACGGGCCACGAGGTTTGGTCGCGGTCCATTCCAAACGCGGCGACAAAAAGTTTTCCCTTCGATTTCGTTTCCTGGAAAAACAAACCCGTGCCGCCGTCGGACAGAATTAAAGGCAGCGCGGTCGGCGCCTTGAGATGGACGAACTTTGACACTTTCACTTCGGTCAGGTTGCCATAATCGGAAGAAACGAACGGGTGAAAGATAGGATGATTGCCCATCACATATTTGATGTGCTCGGGCACAGCGGGCGTGTCCGGCGTGGGCTCGGGCTCGAAGCCGAGTTCGCGCAGGTAACCGTTGATGGCGGGCGAGACACGGTTGATGAATAGCAAAACGCCACGGCCATTTTCGAGATAACGATGGAGCAGTTTGCGCGCGTCGGAGGATTGCAGGTAATTGCTTTCCAGGCAGAGCACGTCGTCGTCGTTATTGGCTTTGATCTCGTCGCCGAGCAGCGAGGGTTCGAGGATGCGCATGGCCCACTGGCCACGCATGACATCGGGCGAAAGCGCCGAGCGCAAATACGGCGACTGCGCGAGCAAAGCGACGCGACCTTCCGTCAGCGGCGCGAGGCTGAAGAAAAGTTTGTTGTCGGCGGCGAGGGCATCGGGCGCGCCGGTGAGACTGGCTTCGCCGCGCAGCCACAATTTTGGATCGGCCTCCCATTCGGCGTGAAGCACGATCGGCGCGGGATCTTTTTCAAATTGGAGGTTGCGGTCGAAAATCAACTGGCCGTTCACGCGCAAAGTGACGTCAGCACTTTTGGCTTCGCCGGTATGGGCGAGTTGCAGGGTGAGGTCAACGAGCGATTTGTCACCGAGGAAAATGCGTTGAAGGTGCGGTTCGGAAAGCGAAAGATTGGCGGCGTTGGTGGCAGACGTTTTTGGCAATTCCACTTCCACATTTTGCAGGAACGGCGGCGATTGCATATTTTCTGACCATTGATTGGCTTGGTTGTCGCCGTAAAGGACGATGCGTTTGTGCGCGCCGAAAGAATTCGCGAGCAGATTGTTCGCCTGATGAAATGCCGCGAGATACGAGCCGCGCTGGAACGAAGGCGCAAGGTCTTTGAGCTTGTCGTTGATGGTCGCGCGGTCGTCGCCGAAAGAAACGAGCACGCGCGGGCTCGAAGTGAGTTCGATGACGGCGATTTGAACATCGCGTCCCGCGCGGGCAATTTCCTTGAGCATGGCGTCGCGGTCGTGGGCGAAGGCGTCGTTGGCCTGATGACTGAGCGTGTTGTCCAAAATATAAACGCGGCTTTCGCGAATCAACATCCCGGTTGCCGTGTGGCGATACGGCCACGCAAACGCGGCGACGACCGCCAGCAACGCGAGCGCGCGCAAGAGAAACAAAAGCCAGTCGCGCAAACGAAACGGATCGCGGCGCGCGACGGGCTGGTCATCCAAAAAACGCAGCGCGGAAAACTTGAGCTGGGTGGTCGTGGCTTTGCGGCGCAGATGCAGCCACACGGGCGCGGCCAGCGCGAGCGCACCGAGCCAGAACAATGGATTGAGAAAGGAAAAATTCATCACATCAGCCGCTGCCTTTCCGCCATGAACAAAGCAAGCGCGCGCCACGGGTCTTCATCTGTGCGCGTGACGCAGTGGGGAATTTCCAACTGGCGAAATAATTCGCAATGGCCCGCCATGAATTCATTGAAGCGTGCCAGATATTTTTCGCGCGCGGCGGCGGGCGTGACGACGCGGCGGTGGCCGGTCTCCAAATCCTCGAAGACCTGCGGCTCGGTGAAGGGAAATTCCAATTCGTCGCGGTCGAGGATTTGAAAGACCATGCATTCGTGACCGTGAAAGCGCAACTGCTTGAAGCCGTCGGAGATTTCCGCGGACGGTTCGAGCAAATCGGAAAAAAAGAGAATCACACTGCGGCGGTGGACGAGGCGGACGACATGATCAAGCAGGCGGGCAAGCGTCGCGCCGCCGGAAGGCGCGAGCATTTCAAGTTGGCGCAGCATCAGGCCGAATTGGCTGGAGCGTTGGGAGGGGCGGACGAATTGCGGGGTCTCGCCGCCGTGCGGAAGCGACACCATTCCGGCGGCATCGTTTTGGCGTAGGAGAAACCAGGTCAACCCGGCGGCGAGCACGCGCGCGCAATCGAGTTTCGAGCCCCACGCATTCGCGCCGCGATACGCCATGGACGCACTGGTATCGCAAATAATATAGAAGCGCACGTTCGTTTCCTGCATGTAGCGCTTGATGTGCAGACGGTCGCTGCGCGCGAAGAGCCGCCAGTCAATGTGCCGGAGGTCGTCGCCGGGCTGATAGTTGCGATAGTCGCTGAACTCGACGCTGAAACCATGAAACGGGCTGCCGTGTAAGCCGTGGAGAAAACCTTCCATCACATAACGCGCCTTGAGGTCGAGACCCTCGAGCGCGGCGAGCGCTTGCGGGTTGAAGCGCTCGACGAGCGGCGAGGATGTGGCGGAGGGTTTCACGATTATGAGAAAGGCATTTTTGACGCAGAGGCGCAGAGGCGCGGAGGCGCAGAGGGGGGACAGGGAAATTGGGATGAAGGAATTTTTGCTGATGGGCAAATGGTTCTGTTCGTTTCTCCGCGTCTCGGTGTCTCCGCGGTTAATTCCGGCCCGAATATAATTTGTGACGCGCTCATTTTACTCGTTGGTCGGGATGTCTTCCAAAAGTTTAGTGATGATGTCGCTGGCGGTTTTGCCTTCGGCGTCGGCCTGGAAACTGCGGATCATGCGATGGCGCAGGATGAGCGGGGCGAGCGCTCGCACGTCTTCGCACGCGACATTGAAACGCCCCTGACTCGCAGCGCGGGCGCGGCCGGCGAGGATGAGATATTGGCTTGCGCGCGGGCTCGCGCCCCAGCGGACCCAGCGGCGGATGTATTCCGGTGAATGAGCATCGCCGGGGCGGGTGGCGCGGACGAGCCGCACCGCGTAATCCACGACATTCGGCGCGGCGGGCAGGTGCGCGATGGCGTCGCGGAATTGCAAAACTTCCGTCGTGGTGATCACCGGTTTCAAATGTTCCAGGGGCGTGAACGAATGCTGTTGCACCAAATCACGCTCGTCCTCGAAGGACGGATAATCAATCGGCACTTCAAACAGAAAGCGATCCAGTTGGGCTTCGGGCAGGGGATACGTGCCTTCCTGTTCGATGGGATTTTGGGTGGCGAGCACGATGAACGGTTCCGCGAGGCGATAGAGTTTGCCCGCGACCGTCACGGTTTTTTCCTGCATCGCTTCGAGCAGCGCGGCCTGGGTCTTGGGCGGGGTGCGGTTGATTTCGTCGGCGAGGAGCACGTTGGTGAAAACGGGGCCGTGGGTGAAAATGAATTTGCGCTGGCCATTCTCGTCCTGCCCGAGAATTTCCGTGCCGGTGATGTCCGAGGGCATCAAGTCGGGCGTGAACTGGATGCGCGAGAAGGGTAGGTCGAGCGAACGGGCAAGGGCGTTGACCAAAAGCGTTTTCGCGAGGCCGGGCACGCCGACGAGCAAACAATGGCCGCGCGAAAACAATGCCCATAACGCGGCATCCACCGTGGCGCTTTGGCCGACGACGGCCTTGGCGACCTCCGTTTGCACCTGGGCGAACTTGCGCGGAAATTCATCGAGAATTTGCGCCGGGTCGGGATTGATGATGGGCGGGGCGGCGACGGTGGAAAGAGGTTCGGGTTCGGTCATGGCGTCAATTTGGGATTAGCGTTTTGAGATCATTATAATATGCGAAAAATGGGGTCACGGTGGCAAAGTAAAATCCACTTCGCCCGCGAGCGCGGAAAATAATTTGCGAAGTTCGGCCTGTAATGCGGTGGTCTCGGCGAGAGTCAATTCGCCGTGATTGAGTTCAATGTGAAATTTCGCGTGAATGGAATTTCCATCGTTGTGTTGCCACGCGATTTTCCACGGAAGCAGGGGCGAGGTGCCTTCCAGGTCATTGGGAAAACGGATTGCGCTGGCCGAGGCGGGAAGCGTGAATTCAAAATCTTCATCGAGCGACAATGGATAACCTTGATGCAGGAACAGCGGCGTCTGGCGCGCGTCGAGAGCGACATCCCATTCTTTGGGGAGCCAGAACGGCGCGCGCAGGCGGGCTTGATTTTCGGCGATGGAGACGATTCCAACGTAATTGCCTTCCGCTTCCCACTCGAAAGTCTGGCCGAGAGCCGCAGCCGGCGTGTGATTTTGTTTCGTCAGACCGAAAGCCCCGGCGATGGGACGATAATGAACCGCGAGCAAGGGGAGCATGTTCTTGTGGCCACGATTATCCTGCGCCGCTGCCCGCAACGCGTAATCAGGAAATCCATTCGCCGTCGCCTTGAGGGTGACGGGTTGGCCAGTAAGGCTGACATTTGCGCAATCAATTTGCGCGTGCAGGAGAAGTTGATGCGCGGACGGCGTGGGCTCGGGAAGTTGCGTCAATCCAGCCGTGGTGGAATCCACGACCAAAACTTTACGGCCCGGGTCGCCGGGCGGAAGCATGCCGAAACGGCAGACGTCATCGGTGGTATCCACCCAAAGCGTTTGATCGCCGAGTTGCACCCGCGAGATGGCGTGATTGAAAGCGAAACCGGGAAGGTTGTCGTACGCCTGCGAGAAACGCGGCACGAGAACGAGGTGCGCATCGAGCTTGAGCGAGTGCAGCAGAGCGTTGAAGAGATTCGCCTTGTCCTTGCAATCGCCGTATTGATGTTCGAGCACTTCCTCGGCGGCGTGCGGGCGAAAGGAATTCACGCCCAATTCCACCGGCACGTAACGCAAGCCGGTGACGAAATTAAAAATGTCCGTGGCGCGTTCGGTGTCGGTCGTGGCGTCGCGGGTCAATTCAGCCGCCTTGGCTGTGATGGCGGGAGTGACGGTATCGGCAAGCTGGCTGATGCGCGCGTACCACGCGGTGAACGCCTGCCAATCGGGAAAAGTGGAAATCAAAAGCGAAGGTTCGCGCACGGGCGCGGAGAGCGTTTCGTGCAGCGTGGCGGGAAGGCGGTCGAATCGCCACGAGTAAGTGCTGCCGTAGGTGCTTTGCTTGATTTCGGGATCGCTGGCGGCGAGTTGATCGAAGGCGAAATGAAACGCGGCGTCCTTCGGCACGCTGACTTGCACGGCGGCATCGAGGATCGGCAAATCGGCGGCCACAGGAATCGGCATGGAGACGTAGGGGAACGGAAAAGTTTTCCACGAGGTTTGGTAGCGGACATGCAACACCGCACCGGGCATCGCGCCCGGCAATGAGAAAATTTTCCGGCGCGCGGCGCGGTAATCGCCCCAGGATTCACCGGCGGCATCGCGGACTTCATCGGGATTGAGCGCGATCAATTTTCCATCGGACTCAAGCACTTCACAGTTCAGGAAATTGATATCTTCCTCGGGCGGAGAGTAGGAAAAATCGAAGTCGGCGAGATGCTTGCCCTCCGCCGTGAGGACCTGGATGAAATCTTCATTCTCGCTGGTGATGGCGGGCACGCTGCCGCTCAAGGTGTAGCCGATGCGGCGGCGCAGGACGACGCCATCCACATCAGGATAATCGCGAGGCTCAACGCGCGAGATGCCAGTCCACGCGGCGGGCAAGTTCGTGGTGACGGTTTGGCCTGGCGCCGATGTGGACGCGGATGGTGAAGGGGATTCACTATTCGTGGCTGACTTATCTGATGTGATGGCAGACTCAGGAGGAGCGAGTTCGAGCGGAGTGGCGTTGGCGAGCCAGAGCGTTGGTTCTTCGGTGCGGATGAGATTGCGTTCCTGATACCAGGCGACAGTGACGCGGCCGAGTTCGTTGCCGAGCGATTGGAACGTGAGCGATGGGTTGGCGCGAAGAGATTTCAACGCGAGGGGAAGGCCGATGGGATCGCTGTTGAAGGTGGTTTCGTTTTCGGAGGCGATGAGGAAGCAATGCTCGGACGCGAGTTGCGCGGCGAATTTTCCGCTGCCGCGAAAGAACAGCAGCCAGCGGGATTCAAGCGACGGAATTTGCGCCGCGAAATTTTTAAAATCAACCGCGGTGAGCCGCGGTCCGGCGACGTGAAAGACCGGTGTATTCCCCTGCATGCCGCCGTGACCCCAGGCGATGACGACGAGCGGATTGGTTTGTTTTGCGAGCGTGTTGGTTAATGAGAGAAAATTTTCGCGGGTGGATTTAAATTTTTGGACGGGAGATTGGGCGGGCAGTGAGAGACTGTCGGGATCGTCTGAGAAGGTGTAAATCTGCGCGGGAGGAGTTGGCAGCGCGGAGAGGAGTTGGAGCCAATCGTTGAGTTGCGCGTGGAAGCTGGTTTCGCTTTGCAGATCGCCGGAGAGGCCGGAAAGCACGATGACGTTGGCGTGAGGCGGAAGAAACGGTTCGGGCGTGGGTGGTTCGGCTGAAAGAATAGGAAAGCAAATATGGAAAAGCATGAGCCATATCGCGAAGCGCGCCCGCTTGAATTGACGATCACCACCCATATACAACTGACGTAGATTAAGCGCGGAGGCGGGCGTGAGACAAGGTAATTGCGCGCGGCGTAAAAAAATTTCTGCCGGAATTTAGTTGCGGCTCGCGAGTACGCTCGCCCTTCCATTAGCGAAACGGCGAGCTTCGTGTTTGCCTCGCCGGACGGGTGAGGGTAGCATTTGGGTAAGTCCCATTGAGTTTTATGAAAAAAATATTTTACGGCGGATTGAAGTTTGGCGCGGTCGTAACGGCCTGCGCGTTTTTCGCGGGCGAAGCTTTGGCGCAAAATGATTTTCCGCAGGATGCGACGGTGATCCGGTTGGAGGGGCAGGCCCGCATTTCGACAGACCACGTTAAATGGCACAAGCTGGCGAAGGGCAGCATCATCTCGCCGGGGTCATTGGTTCAAACATCGGACAACACGGTGCTGGACATTGCGCTCGATAAATCCGCGACGGGCAATTTCAACGCGCAGACGGACAAACTGGGCGCGGGCACTGTGCGCGTGCTGGGCAATTCGGTGGTCGGTTTTGACCGATTGAGTTCGCAACGCACCGGCGACGCACTGGTGGAAGATATTCAACTGGATTTGCAGGTTGGAGAAATCGCCGGGTTGACCGGCAAACCCGCGGCAGGCTCTAAGTATGAGATCAAATTTGCCCATGGAATGGTTGGCATTCAGGGCGCGAAATATCAAATGAACGCGGCAGGAATGGTCCGGGCATTTACCGGTCAGGCGGTAGTGGCCTCGGTCGCGGCGGACGGCTCGACGCCCGTCACCGTCGTTACAGCCGGAAACCAATTCGATCCGGCGATTGGAGCCGCAAGTCCGATTTCCGGAGCTATGCCAGGCCAAGGGTTGGAACCGAATCCGAAAGCAGTCGCCCCGTCCCCGGCCGCCACTGAGAATACTCAGTCTCCCGATTACAAACCACCCGGCGCGCTTCATCCGTTGCGGAAGTTCTAAAGCGAGCCGTTCAATACGGCATCGTTTCGCTCGTATTTTTTTCGCAAAGTTTAGGCCATTTGCCTTCAAAGCGTCCGCTGCGCACCACCTCACGGCGGCTAGCGCCCCGTATCATTTTGTAACTGTCATGCAAAAATAATTGGCAGTGCCCGTCCCGCCCGCAAAAGCCACCGCAGCTTGCAATGTCTCAATTATAGGCAACCCATCCCTTGGCTGACCCAACTGCTGGAAATTGTGTCGCGTCCATTCCATTTCGTGACCGATTGATGGACACAAATGGCTCACAAAATTTCGGTAATCGCATTGCTGCGAAACGCGCGGAAAACCCCATGAAATAAACGGTGCGGGCATGCTTGTTGCTAAATCCACCCCGTTATGACGGGAAAAACTAAATTGCGAACTATCCTTGGGATCAGTGCCGCCATTATTTTTTTCCCGGCCAAGTCTGTTCTCGGCGCGGAGGACGCTTCCATCACGCGTGAACAATTTCTTTTGCTCGAAAAACAGAACGCAGCGTTGCAGGAACAATTACAAAAGCAGCAGGCGGTCATTGATTCGCTCGTCCATCAGGTGCAGGACATCCGGAACGGCGGCGAACATGGCGGCGATTCAAATGCCATGCCGGTCATCCACGCGAGCGAAGACGAATTACCAGCCGCGTCCAGCGATTCATTTCATCTGGGCAAGGTGGACATCACCGGCGAAGGCGGGGTGGCTTTTTTCAGTTCGCAGCCGCAAGGGATGTTTCCGCATTCGACCTTTCGCATTGACGAAGCGCGGTTGTTCCTTGAAGCGCCGGTTTGGGACGACGTTTATTTTTACAGTGAGATTGATCTTGCGAGCCGGGAATCCACGAGCCTTGGATTGAACGTCGGCGAATTGTATGTGGATTTCGAGGATGTCTCGAAGTTGTGGGGCCAGGAGCGGATGCTTAATATTCGCGCCGGGCAATTCTACATTCCGTTTGGCGAGGAATATTTAAGCCGTTTCGCGATGGACAATCCGCTGATTTCGCATTCCGTCAGCGATATTTGGGGAACCGACGCGGGGGTTGAACTCTACGGAAAAATCGGCCCGGTGCAATACGTGGCGGCCGTTCAAAATGGAGGTTCGGTTACCACTCAATCGTTGCAGAGTGATAAGTCCATCGCGGGTCATATCTCTTACGAACCGAATAAATGGCTTCACCTCAGCGCCAGCGGCATGCGCACCGGCAACTTGAGCGTGAGCAATGGACTTTCCGCGGTCTGGTTCGGAAATGGTTTTTTTCGGGCGCTGAACTCGCCGCCGGCTTCAACCTTTCACGCGAATCTCGCCGAGGTGGATGCCCAGGTGAATCTTTCCTGCGTTCAACTCAAAGCCGCGGCCGGCTATATCAATTATGATGACGACAGTCCGGCAGGGGATGATCATCGCGATATTTATTATTACTACGCCGAGGGCGTGCATGATTTCACGAAACAATTTTACGGGGCGGCACGGTTCAGCGAAATCTTTGCGCACAACGGTTTTCCCATCGTCGGCAATGGCGATTCGAATAATTACTTGTTTGGGCCCCTCACCCGGGAGTATTGGCGGCTGAGCATCGGTTTGGGTTACCGGTTCGGCCGCAATCTGCTGGTAAAGGGTGAATACAGCTTTAACCAGGGCAGCCTGGCAGACGGCACCGCGCGCACGGCGGAAAACCAATTCTCCGTGGAGGCGGCGTTTAAATTTTGATCATGAAGACGGACTTGCTTTGCTTTTTGTTTACGCTGGGTTTTGTGACCGCGGCTAACGCTGGCACGATCACCGGCAGCGTTCACGCGGAGGGCAAAGCGGGCGCGGACGAGGCGAATTGCGCACCCGGCACGTACGACAGCCGCGCCTATAAATTTGCTCAGCGCGTGGATTACGGCGCGATGCATGATTTCGTCGTGTATATCGAAGGCGATCTCGGCACCAACCTGCCCGCCGCGCCCACGTCGCCGGTTAAGATCGCGACCAAAAAAGTCGCGCAGCATAAGGCGATGTTTTCTCCGCACGTTTTGCCGATCATGAAGGGCACGGTCGTCGAATGGCCGAATGACGATGATATTTTTCACAACGTATTTTCATTCTCGGAAATTCAGCCGTTCGACCTAGGATTATATAAAGGCCATGAAGCCAAACCGGTGACCTTTAATACTCCAGGGCGCGTGGATGTTTTTTGTTCCATCCATTCCAGCATGAACTGTGTCGTGCTGGTATTGGAAAATCCCTACTTCGCGAGCACGGATGCGAAGGGGCGTTATGTCATCTCCAGTGTCCCCGCCGGGACTTATAAACTCAAGGCGTGGCACGAGCGCCTGCCGAGCCAGCGCAAAGAAATCATCGTGCCGGAAAAGGGAGAGGTGAAAATGGATTTCACTCTTGGCATCGAAGGGTTGCCAAAACTCTGACGTATGAATTTGTCATCCCTTAACGCGCGCGTCAGCTTTCAGGTGAAGGTTTTGGTGCCGGTCATCGCCGTGATGGTGTTGTTGACGAGCGCGACCATTTGGCTAGTGAACCTGCGTATCAGCGCGCAATTTGAAGAGCAGGCGGCGGCGCAACTCGATAAGGATCATTCCATCTTTACGAAACTTCAAGCCAATCGCATCGGCAATTTGCTTTCCAAATATCGTGGCATCAGTAGTGATTCGCGTTACCGGGCGTTCATCCAATCGGCTGAGGATTCGCAAGCGTGGTACAACACGACAAGCCCCTTTCTCTCCAGCCAAGTCAGCGAAAATGGAGCCACGGTGGCGACCTGCACGGTGAGCCCGGACAGTTCACACGGTTTCGCGAGCGCGAGTCTGGAACCGATGCTGGACCTGCGACAATTTCAAATCCGCAGCGGCAACGCCGTTGGACGCGCCTTTGGCGGTCAGCCGGCGACGGATACCATCAGCGTCGGCCCGCAGATTTTTAACATCGTGTCCGTGCCGGTTCTTGGGATGGAAGAGCAAACGGGCGTGGTGACATTTGGCGTGGAGATCGGCCAGGAAGTTGCCCAGGAAATGAAGCAACTCAAGGACAGCGAAATTCTATTGCTGGCTGATGGACGCGTCGTTGCTTCGAGCCTCACTCAAACGAGCTTGTACCCTGAATTGATTTCACGTTTTAACGAACTGTCGTCGCTCGCCGCCTCCGCGAAAAGGACGGTTACGATCAAACTCGTGCTCGACAAAAAACATTATATCGCCGAAGCCGGGCGGCTGGATTCGTTCGATGGCAGCACGGCGGCCGGTTATCTGATGCTTTCGTCCTATGAAGAGTCGTGGGCGGTCTTGAAGGCGACACAACAAATGTTGCTGGCGATCGGCCTGCTCGGCATCGGCCTGAGCACATTGATTATTTGCGTTCTGATTCATAAAGTGACCCAGCCGTTGCGGCAGTTGCGCGACAGCGCAGAGGCGGTCGGACGCGGTGATTATTCGAAGCGTGTGGAAGTGGAATCGCGGGATGAATATGGGGAACTGGCCACGGCGTTTAATCGGATGACCGAAAACATCCAGACCTCCAACCAGGAACTTGAAAAAACCGTCGCCACGCTCAAATCCACGCAGGACCAGTTGATTCAAAGCGAGAAACTTTCCGGCATCGGCGAATTCGTGGCGGGTGTGGCGCATGAATTGAATAATCCGCTGACTTCGGTGATGGGTTTTTCCGAATTGTTGCAGCAGGGCGAAATGCCTGAGCAGCAACGCCGCTATCTCGACATGATTTTTAAGAGCGCCAAGCGTTGCCAGAAGATTGTGCAAAGTTTGTTGAGCTTCGCGCGACGTCACGCGCCCGAGCGCAAGGTGGTTTGCGTGAACCAGATCGTCGAGTCCGCGGTGGAGATTTTGCAATACCAGATGCGCACGAGCAATATTGAGGTTTTCACGCAACTGGATTCGCACCTGCCCGCGAGCGAAGTGGATTCACACCAGATGCAGCAAGTGTTTCTCAATATCATCAATAATGCGCGTCAGGCCATCGAGGCGCAACAAACCAAGGGCTGGTTGCGCGTGACGACGGAATCGGCTGAGGGACGCGTGCGCGTTATTTTCCAGGACAACGGCCCGGGCATCGCGCCGGAAAATTTGAAGCGCATTTTCAATCCATTTTTCACAACGAAAGAAGTGGGCAAGGGGACCGGGCTTGGCTTGAGTTTGTGCTATGGAATCGTCAGCGAGCATGGCGGCAGCATCACGCCGCATAGCGAACCCGGCAACGGCGCGACCTTCGTGATCGAATTGCCCGTGGCGAACGAAGTGCCCACGGTCGCTCCCAAAATCGTGGCGCCCGCGAGCGCGGAAACGGCGCAGGAAGGCGTGGGCAAACGTGTGCTCGTGGTGGACGATGAAGACGCGATTTTGCAGATGATCCGCGAGGCGTTAACGCGGAGTGGCTATCGGGTGGACATCGCGCACGATGGTGAATCCGCCTTGCGCCGCCTCGGCCAATATCATTATGACCTCGCGTTGTGCGATTGGAAAATGCCGGGCCTCAACGGCCAGCAGGTCTATGAGCGTTTGCAGGAATCGAATCCTGAAATGTCGCGGCGATTGATTTTCATCACCGGCGACATGGTGAACAAAAATACGCAGGAATTTTTGCAGTCGCGCGACAAGATCTGCCTTACCAAGCCGTTCACGCTGGTCGAGTTTCGCTCGGCCATCAGCCGCGTGTTGACGGCGAATTAATAGTGCGGGCGGGGGAGAAAATTTGCCCGCGTTCGCGAGTGCGTTTTCGAAATGCCTAAGCTGAATAATCTTCCTTTGTCTCCTTTCCGTTTCCGGTTATGTTGTGCGGTTACGGAATGGAAAATGTTGAGATCAATCCAGTCACTGCGTCCTGCGTAAATAAATCGCCGGCGGCGTTGCCGCGCCCTGAACTTCTGGCGCCGGCTGGTGATTGGGAATGCGCAAAGGCCGCGGTGGAAAATGGCGCGGATGCGATTTACTTCGGGCTGGAGCGGTTCAACGCCCGGATGCGCGCGCATAATTTTACGGAAGCCGATATGCCGCGGCTCATGGAGTTTTTGCATCGCCGGGGCGTGAAAGGCTACGTCACTTTCAACACGCTCGTGTTCGCGAACGAAATGGCGGACGCCGAGGAATATTTGCGCGCGATTATTTCTGCGGGCGTGGATGCGGCCATCGTGCAGGACGTGGGTATCTGCCGGCTCATTCGCAAACTCTCGCCAGATTTTCCGATTCACGCTTCCACGCAGATGACGGTCACGAGCGCGGGCGGGGTGGAATTCGCGCGCGATTTGGGTTGCAACCTAGTGGTGCTGGCGCGCGAATGTTCGATTGCGGAGATTGAAAAAATCCAGACGGCGCAGACCGCCGGAGTGGAGCACGCGCCGCTGCCGATGGAGGTGTTCGTTCATGGCGCGTTGTGCGTGGCGTATTCGGGACAATGTTTGACCAGTGAGTCGCTCGGCGGCCGGTCGGCGAATCGCGGTGAGTGCGCGCAGGCTTGCCGGATGCCGTACGAATTAATTTCCGACGAGAAGAAAGTTGAGTTGGGCGACAAGCGTTATTTGCTGAGTCCACAAGACCTCGCGGGCATGGACGTGTTGCCGGAATTGGTTCGCGCGGGCGTGGCATCGCTCAAGATCGAGGGGCGGCTCAAGACGCCTGAGTATGTCGCGAACATCACGCGCATTTACCGGCAGGCGCTGGACGCGGCGAGCGCGGCGGAATATGAGCGTGTGCGCCGGGACTCGCGCTACGATTTGGAGATGGGATTTTCGCGCGGGCTTTATACCGGGTGGTTTCGCGGCAACAACAACCAGGAACTTGCGCATGCGCGTTTCGGAAAAAAACGCGGCGTTTATCTGGGAGAAGTCCGGCGCGTTCAGGGCGAGCGCATTGCCTTGAATCTCACCGCACCGCTGAAGCCGGGTGATGGTGTCGTGTTCGATGCGGGGCATCCCGATCAGGATGAAGAAGGCGGACGGGTTTATACTTTGGAAAAGCGCGGCGCGGAGACGCTGCTGGGTTTTGGCCACGGTGATTTGAATTACAGCCGCATTCGCGCGGGTGATAAATTGTGGAAGACCAGCGACCCGGAGTTGGATCGGCGGTTGCGCCAAAGTTTTGCGGGTGAGAAGCCGTTATATCAGCGCGCGGTTGCGATGGAGGTTCATGGGGAAGCGGGACAGCCGTTGACTTTGATTGCGCGAGACGAAGCGGGGCACGTCGCGCAAATAAGTTCTGCGATGCCGCTGGCCGTCGCGGAAAAACAGCCGCTGTCCACGGAAAAATTGCGCGAACAACTGGGGCGTTTGGGCGGCACGCCGTTTACGCTGGGAGAACTGAAAAATTTATTGTCAGGCGCGGTGATGCTGCCGGTGAGCGAGTTGAACCGGATTCGCCGGGAGGTCGCTGTGGAATTGGAATCATTGCGGGTGCGGCCGAAGCGCTGGATTTTGAATGAAACCAAAGCTGCTGCGGCGATTGAATTGGTATCGTCGCGGAATGGTGAAAAGAACATCGCGAAGGCGCCGGAGCTGATCGTGCTTGTGCGTGACTTGAAGCAGTTGGAAGCGGCGCTCGCGTGCGGCGTGGAAACGCTCTACTGCGATTTTGCGGATGCTAAAAAATATCGCGAAGCGGTGACGATGGCCCATTGCGCCGCGGGTTGCGCGATGCCACAACGAAGCATCTGGGTCGCGCCGCCGCGCATTTTCAAGATGGGTGAGGAATGGATTTTGAAACAGGTGCGCTCGTGCAATGCGGACGGCTATCTCGTCCGCAATTACGATCATCTGAAATATTTCGCGGGTGCGCGGCGCATTGGAGATTATTCGCTGAACGTGGCGAACGGGCTCACGGCGGATTATTTTAAAAATCATTTTGGGCTGGAGCGCGTGACGGCATCGTACGATTTGAATTTTACGCAGTTGGAAGCGTTGCTGAAATCCACGCCGCCGGAGTGGTTTGAAATCACGATTCACCAGCATATCCCGATGTTTCACATGGAGCATTGCGTGTTCTGCGCATTTTTGTCGAAGGGGACTGACTACACGAATTGCGGGCGGCCGTGCGACAAGCATCAGGTGAAATTGCGCGATCGCGTGGGCGCGGAACATCCGCTCACGGCCGACCTTGGCTGCCGCAACACCGTGTTTAATTCGCGGGCGCAAACGGGGGCCGAATATGTGGCGCGGATGCTCGCGTTGGGCGCGCGGCATTTTCGCATGGAGTTTTTGAATGAGACGCCTGAGCAGGTGAAACAGACCATTGCGAAATATCGGTTGCTCTTGCGCGGCGAAATTGACGGCGGCGCGGTTTGGCGGGAGTTGAAGCTGCAGAACCAGTTAGGTGTGACGCGCGGGCAGATGGCGGGGACGTAAGCTCACTCCGTTGGGACCGCGGGTCTGCGACCCGCAGCAACTCCCGCGAAGATTGCCGCTTTCGATCTGGCAGGTTTTTTGACAGTTCCTGCTTTTACAGTGATGGCTTAGGCGTGCAGTGGGTTGAGCCGCAGGCGGCTTGACCTTATGGGCCTTGCTGCGGGTCATAGACCCGCGATCCGTTAGGATGGCGCTTTTTACGTGGTTGATGATTGCGCGATTACGTGTTTCGCTAACTAACTGATAGACGGTCGCTACAGTAGCTTGCTTTGGCGGGCGGGGCATGGAATGATAAACTTTGTTAATTGTCATCACGACCAGACGATTTAAGTCAGAGAAACTAAATATGACGCAGGGCATTTTAAATCAGAACACGCGCGCGACCGATCCGCATTGGGAAAAGTTTGAGAAATCCAACCTGGATGCGAAACAACCTTCGTGGGTTTTTCCCATTCGCAAGGCGGCGATGTCGTGCTTTGCGGAGCTTGGCTTTCCGACGGTGAATGACGAGGACTGGCGCTTCACCAATGTCGCGCCGATCGCGAAACTGCCGTTCCTGCCATCGCTGGAAAACACGCGCGGCAATCTGGACGCGGGCGCGCTTAAAAAGTATTCGTTCACCGAACTCAAGGCGAGCCGGCTGGTGTTCGTCAACGGCCATTTTTCGCCGGAATTTTCCACGATCATTCCGCAGACCGATGGCATTCGCATCGCGAATTTGGCGAGTGCATTGAATACGGATTCGGCGCTCATCGAAAAACATCTGGGGCGGCACGCGTCGAGCGAGAAGAATGCTTTTACGGCGTTGAACACGGCGTTTTTCCAGGACGGCGCATTTATATATGTGCCCGCCGGCAAAACGGTCGCGGACCCGGTGCATCTGTTATTCGTTTCGACTTCGAGCGAAACGGGCACGACCATCAGCCCGCGCAATCTTATCATCGCCGAAGCGAACAGCAAATTGACGGTGATCGAGAGTTATGTGAGCACGGTGAACGGCGCGTATTTTACCAATGCAGTCGAGGAAATCATCATCGGCGAAAACGCGGTGGTCGAGCATTGCAAGTTCCAGGACGAAAGTCCGGCGGCGTATCACATCGCGGCGATCCACGCGCATCTCGGGCGCAGTTGCAATTTCATCGCGCACTCGGTCGCCACGGGCGCGAAACTTTCGCGCAATAATATCCGCACCAGCTTGGCGGACGAGGGTGTGGAATGTATTTTGAACGGCCTTTACCTTACGCGCGACGAACAGTTGGCGGACCATCACATGATCGTTGATCACGCCAAGCCGCATTGCAATAGCCACGAATATTACAACGGCATTCTTGACGGACGCTCGAAGGGCGTTTTTCACGGGCGTATTCTGGTGCGGCCAGACGCGCAAAAGACCGACGCGAAGCAGACGAATAAAAATTTGCTGCTGTCGGATGACGCCACGATTGATACCAAACCGCAGTTGGAGATTTACGCCGACGATGTGAAATGCACACACGGCGCGACCATCGGGCAGTTGAATGACGAATCCATTTTTTATCTGCGCGCCCGCGGCATCGGGCTTGAAACCGCGCGTCGCATGTTGATTCACGCGTTCGCGGGCGAGATCATTGATCGCATCCGTTACGCGCCCGCGCGCGAAGAGATGGATAAGATTGTCTGGGATCGTCTCGAGCAGAATCATTTGATCGCCGAAAAAAAATAACGGGCTTGCATCATGGCCGACGAACTCGACGAGTTGTATCAGCAGGTGATTTTGGACCATTGCAAATCACCGAGGAATTTCCACGCGCTGGAAGGGGCGAACCGCAAGGGCGAAGTATACAACCCGCTTTGCGGCGATAACTACACGGTGTTTCTCAAGATGGACGGCGACGTGGTGCAGGATTGCGCGTTTCAAGGTTCGGGTTGCTGCATATCCAAGGCATCAGCCTCGCTGCTCACCACGGCGGTGAAGGGCAAGACGAAGGCCGAGGTGAAATCACTTTTTGAAAAGGTGCGGGACATCATCACGACCGGGCACGGCGATGAAGCGAGTGTGGGCAAGCTGGCGGTGTTCGGCGGCGTGCATAAATTTCCGGCGCGCGTGAAGTGCGCGATACTTTCCTGGCACGCGGTGGTGGCGGCGCTGGATGGTGAGAATCAGCCGGTTTCGACGGAGTAGGTTACGTTTGTTGGGCGGACGAAGGCCCGGCGGCGCGGCGAGACAGAATGGGATTTGTCGGTTATAGTTTGAGGGCGATATGGAAAACAACGAACCAGTCACATTAAAACGGGAAGTGAACGCCGCCGTCATTCCGGTGGGCACGAAGGTCACTTTGCAGGCGGGCGAGCAGGCGTACATCACGCAATCGCTCGGCGGGACTTACACGGTGATCGTGAATGGCAACATGTTTCGCATCGAAGGCAAGGACGCCGATGCGCTAGGGTTGGAAGTGTCGGCAAAACCGGCTACGCCCGCGCCGATTTCCAATGCGCCGGTGAATCCTGAGCAGTTGGAAAAGGATGTCTGGAACCAGATGCGCAGTTGCTACGACCCGGAGATACCGGTGAACATCGTTGACCTCGGCTTGATTTACGATTGCAAAATCGCGCCCATTGCTGGTGCAGAAAACAGTTATCGCGTGGATGTGAAGATGACGCTGACCGCGCCCGGTTGCGGCATGGGACCGACTCTGCAACAGGACGTGCAAAATAAATTATTGTCCATCGAAGCGGTGGATGATGTGAATGTGGATTTAGTGTGGGAGCCGCAGTGGAACCAGGGAATGCTGACCGAGGCGGCGAAATTACAACTGGGACTTTTATAAATGATCCAGACGATGCCAACGCCATCCAAGCCCGCGCCTGATTGGGCCAAGCTGCGCGCAGATTTTCCGATCCTCGACCAGCAAGTTCACGGGCATCCGCTGGTGTATTTCGACAACGCCGCGAGCAGCCAGAAACCGCGCGTGGTGATTGACACCATCAGCCGCTATTACGAACGCGACAATGCCAATGTGCATCGCGGGATTCATGAATTGAGCAATCGCGCGACGGCGGCGTTTGAAGCTTCGAGAATTCGCGTGGCGAAATTCATCAACGCGAAGACGGACAACGAAATTATTTTCACGCGCGGAACGACCGAAGGCATCAACCTCGTGGCACAATCCTGGGGCACAAAAAATCTCAAGCCGGGTGATAAAATTCTGCTCACGGAGATGGAGCATCACAGCAATATCGTGCCGTGGCAGTTGCTGGCCGAACGCACCGGCGCGAAGCTTGCGTATATTCCGGTGACGGGGGATGAAGGTTTGCTGGATTTGAGCAATCTGGATTCGCTGCTCACGTCGGAAGTGAAATTATTTGCCTTCACGCATATTTCCAACACGCTCGGCACGGTCAATCCGGTGGCCGAACTTTGTGAACGCGCGCACAAGCTCGGCGTGACCACGCTGGTGGACGCGGCGCAGAGTGCGGGACATCTGCCGCTCGACGTGCAGGCATTGGGCTGTGATTTTCTCGTGTTCTCCGGCCACAAAATTTGCGGGCCGACGGGCATCGGCGTGCTGTGGGGTCGCGAAGAGATTTTGAATGCGATGCCGCCATATCATGGCGGCGGCGAGATGATCCTGGACGTGGATTATTTCAAGACGACTTACAAACCCGCGCCGCATCGTTTTGAAGCGGGCACGCCGGATATTTCCGGGGTGATCGGTCTGCACGCGGCGCTGGATTATCTCGACGCGATCGGGCGCGAGCAGATTTTCAAGCACGACCAGGAGTTGGCGAGTTACGCTTATGATCAACTGGCGTCGCTGAAGGGCGTGCGTTTGTTCGGGCCGAAAAGCGGGCGCGCTGGGCTGGTGAGCTTTTTGTTGAACGACGTGCATGCGCATGATGTGGTCACGGTGGCCGACCAGCGCGGCGTGGCCTTGCGCGGGGGGCATCATTGCAACCAGCCGCTGATGAAAAAATTGGGCGTGCCTTCGACGGCGCGGGCGAGTTTTTATTTTTATAACACAAAGGCTGAGGTGGATCGGTTTATCGAAGTGGTGCGGGAGATTCAGAAATATTTTGGGGCGTGAGTTTGGGCGGCAAATCCCACTTGCTGATAAGAGTTTTGAGGACTAAAATAGGCCATGAAAGCGATTTCAGTTAAGGACGCTCAGGAGCAACTTGGCCAGTTGATTGCCGAAGCATGCCGCGGCGAAACCATTGTGCTTACCGATGGGGATAAACAAGTGACTCTATTTCCGGGGCCAGTTCTTGATTTGGAAGAAGACAGTCCCGAATTGGAAGCAGAATTGTTGAAGGGAGCCGAAGGTCCGTTCACACCCTATAAACCTGGCGATGCAAGAGCGATTTGTGAAAAGATGATTCGGGAAAGACGTGAATAACCTTATCATTGAATGGTCACCGCATTTTCAAGCGGATATGACGAATCAATTTGATTGGTATCTTTCAATGGCTAATGAGGACGTGGCAGCGATTTTCTGATGCAGTTGATGAAACGATAATCCGGCTCGGCAAACAGCCGGAAATTGGGCGAGTTCGAAAATTTCGAAATCCAATCCTTCGTGACTTGAGATCTTTTCGTCTTACGCCTCCATTTCAGAACTTTTTGATCTTTTATCGCTTGAATGAAAATGTTTTAACCGCATGGCGGCTTATGCATGGAGCGCGCAATTTGGCGCGCCGCCTGGCAGAGTAAATATCCGAATTTTTAAATGACTATTAACGCGCAATCCAAAATGAGTGAAGTGCTCGAGAAGTTTCCGGGCGCGCAGCGGGCGATGTTTCGCAAGTATCACATCGGCGGGTGCGCCAGTTGCGGGTTTCAGCCGACGGAGACGCTGGCGCAGGTTTGCGCGCGCAATGGTAATTTGAACGTGGATGAGGTGATGGCGCACATCCAATCGAGCCACGAGCAGGACGAGAAAGTTTTTGTGTCGGCGGCGGACCTGGCAAAAATGCGCGGGCAAAACCCGGCGTTGAAAATTCTCGATGTGCGTTCGCGTGAAGAATTTGAGGCAACACATATTGAAGGCGCGTTGCTGATGTCGCAGCCGGTGGTGCAGGAAATCATGGCGCACTGGCCACGGACGGAGGAATTCGTCATTGTGGATCACACCGGCA
This sequence comes from Verrucomicrobiia bacterium, assembly GCA_036268055.1. Taxonomy (NCBI): domain Bacteria; kingdom Pseudomonadati; phylum Verrucomicrobiota; class Verrucomicrobiia; species Verrucomicrobiia bacterium. Next base: position 404,456 of record DATAUW010000017.1, read on the forward strand.
AACTTGCGCTCGATGCGGCGGCTTATTTTCTCGGACATGGGTTTGAACAGGTGCGGTGTTTGCGCGGGGGCATTGATGCCTGGGCGCGCGAAGTGGACAGCAGTGTGCGGCGGTATCAACTGGCGTGATATGAACGAAGATTTGCAAAAACGAATCCAGCAGGCCATCGCCAACCCGCAAAACATGGGCGAGATGGCGGGGGCGGACAGCATCGGCACGGTGGGAAATTCCGAGTGCGGCGAAATGCTGCGGATGTGGGTGAAGTTCAAGGAGGACAATGGCCGCAAGGTGATTGATCGCGCGACGTTCCAATCGTTTGGCTGTGAAACAGCGATCGCGGTGGCGAGCCTGGCGACGGAGTTGATTCGCGGCAAGACGGCTGAGGAAGCGCTGGCGCTCAAGACGGAAGAATTGGCGGGCGAACTTGGGCCGCTGCCGCCGATGAAAATTCATTGCGCGCAACTGGTGGAAGGCGCGTTGCGTTCGGCGTTAGAACCGGACGCAACGGAAGCGAAGCCAGCGGTCGTGACGCCTGCGACGGCCAGTTCAAATCTGCTCGATAATTTTTCCAAGCCCAAAGAGGGCGGCGTGCGGCTGGTATTTCTGGACGAAAAGCCGAAGCAATAATCGCGCGGCTATTTCGCTTCCCAGACGATTTTTCCACCGACCATGGTCAACAGGACTTTGGTGTCGCGCACTTGATTCACGGGGCATTTAAGGATATCGGTATCAATCATGATGAGGTCGGCGAGTTTGCCAAGTTCGAGCGAGCCGCGATTATTTTCCTCAAAGCCGAGATAGGCATTGTTGATGGTGTAACAACGGATGGCGTTCGCGCGGTCCAAGGCTTCCTCGGGATGGATTTCTGCGCCGGAACTGGCCTGGCGCGTGAGCAGGGTTTCCATGCCGAGCCAGGGACTCCACGAATTTATCGCGGTGGCGGAATCTAATTTCGCGAAGTGGCTGCTGCCCATACCAATGGTCACGCCATTGGTAAGCCAGCTTTTAGCGGCGATGAAATTTTTGAGGCGGTGATCGCCCAAGGTTTTTTCCAGGCTGTCACCGTCGAAATAGAGCCACGCGGGTTGCAGGCTGGCGGCGACGCCCAAATCCCGGCAGCGCGTCCAATCCTGAGCCGCCTGAAAACTGGCGTGATTGATGATAAAGCGGCCCTGGCGGATGTCGGTCTTGAATTGAACTTTCTCAAAAGAATTGAGCACCTGATCGAGACAGGCATCGCCGGTGCAATCGGCGCTGAGTTGCCACCCTTGCTTGATGGCTTTTAGAAACAAGTCCGGCAGAACTTCTGATTCCTCAAAAAAGTTGCCGCGATAGGAGGGTTCGGTGATGCCGTATGTCGGGCCGATGCCCCAGGGCGCGCGCAGGTAAGCACTGCCGGTGAGGACATCGCCATCGAGCCGGCATTTGAGCGCGCCAATGCGCACCCAATTATCGCCGACGCCGGTGGGGCCGTAAGGAAGTTTGCCGTGAGCGGCGTTGGTCACGACATTAAGGCGCGCGAGACTTTCATCAATCGTCGGCGCTGGATCAATCGGGCGCATACAATGGATGCGGACGGTCAACTCGTCTGACTGGCTGAGGTCGCGGAACAGATCTATCGCGGCGGGTTCAGCATCGCTTTCGCAAATGCTGGTGATGCCTTGCTGATTGTAGGATTGATAAAGTTGCTTGAGCGCGGCACGGGTTTGTTCGGCGGCAGGCGGGCGCGTGGGAGGAATTTTGACGAGTTCAGCGGCGTTGCGCAAAAGGCCGGAGGGTTCGACGCTGTCGGATTTGAAGACGATTTCTCCACCGGGCGGGTTGGTGGTGGCGCTGGTAATTTTTGAAATTTGGAGCGCTTTGGAATTGAGCATCACGAGCGGGCCGCAATTCCAATAGACGGGATGATTGGGTGCGGCGGCATCGAGTTCGGCTTTGGTGGGCAGGCGGCCTTCGGTGACGCGAGTGGGATAGACATGATCAATGGTGATCCAGGAATTCGTCGGTTTGTGCGCGGCCTGTTCGCGAATGTATTTAAAAGCTTCGGCGAGGGAATTCAATTTGGGCGTGGTCGAGGTGAGTTCGCTCACGGTGGCGGCGTAGGAATCCACATCACTATCGTATAAGCCGGGCATCACCGTGGCGCCGTGGGCGTCAATCATCCGCGTGTTCGGGCCGTGGAAAGGCTCGAGTTGTTTGTCTTTACCGACGGCGATAATTTTATCGCCGCGGACGCCGATCGCCTGGCCCAACGCGAAGGAGGAATTTACTGAAATGACCTTTGCGTTGTGAATGATGAGGTCGGCGGGTATTTCGGCGGAATGCAGCACCCTCAACGCGCCAAAAAACGGTACAGTGACAAAAAGGAGTGTGCGGAAAACGGTACACAATTTCATAATGTTCACAGATTAATGCGGGCGGCGGCGAAATTTTTTCGTGCGTTGCGCGCAGGGGATTCGAAGCAAATCCTGAGCCACTGATGCCCATTCCGCGCTTGCAGAAACGGCGCGGGCGGCTAGATTTGCGGCATCAGATTGGGGCCAAACCTATGACAAATTTTAACGATACGATAAAAAAACCCGCCGGTTTCCTGAAGGAATTCAAGGAGTTCGCGATGCGCGGCAACGTGGTGGACCTCGCCATCGGCGTGGTGATCGGCGCGGCGTTTGGCAAAATTGTGTCGTCGCTAGTCGCGGATATTTTCACGCCGATCATCGGAGTGCTGACGGGAGGCGCGGATTTCAAAAATAAATTCCTCAGTCTCGCGCCGGAGAAAACCAAGGGCATCGAAGTCTTGGCCGACGCGCAGAAAGCCGGCCCCGTAATCGCTTACGGGCAGTTTCTTACGGCGACGGTGGATTTCATCATCGTGGCGTTTTGTATTTTTCTGCTGGTCAAGTTGATGAATAGATTGAACAACGCCCCGCCCCCCGCGGCTCCCGAACCGACAGCGCAGGAAAAGCTTCTGGTCGAGATACGGGATTTGCTCAAAGCCCGTTCGTAACCAGAGGTAGTTTGTCTGAGGTTTTCTTCTAATCGCGAGATTCGTTTATCGCGGTGGTTCACACTGGGCGGTTCTCACCAAGCCGGTTCGCACGTTTGCGTTTGGCATTGGTGATGCTCATTACGAATTGTAATGGCTGAGGGATTAGCCGGCTCAGGTTGGGGCCGCAAATTTAGGATTGGTTCCTCAGTTCATGGTTCGTTGGTTCGTTGGTTGGTTGGATCGAACAGGCACGTTGAGTGGTCCGGCACTGTTTTTCCGGCGGTGCCGGGAAGCTGCTCAACAAATTGAGTCCTCTAGTCGGGTTCTCGCCGGTGCGCAAGCGCCGAACGAGACCGGGGTAGGGGACTCTTTTTTTTACGGTTTATCGCGCCGGTGAATTCTTTTTTTGACGCAGAGGCGCAGAGGTCCTTGCGGACGGCCACTGGGAGAAAAAATTTAGCGGATTAAACACGATAGGAAATTTTTCTTTTTGTGTTCAACGAAATTTTTTTCTAGTCAGTGTTTGATCGGTGTTTAATCTGTGGCTTCACGTTTTTGTTTTTCTCTGCGCCTCTGCGTTAAGGCTGATGATAAAGAACCGGGAGCGTACACGTCGCACGGCCGCACTTGACGGCGGGGATTCCTCTGTTAGGCTGAAAACGTGACTTTCAGCAGCTACTATTTTAGCGGCAGCGTCGCGGGCTGGTTTTATTTCAGCCCGGTGAACTGGCGTTTGCGGCTGCGCTAGTCCACCAATCCCAAATCCAGCCGCAGGTCGCCACCTGCGGAATCCTGGTGGAGACCCGGGCGAATCCAGGAGTCAAAATGATCATTGTCCTCAAACCCAATCTTTCCAGGCGCGACGAATCGGCCGTGCTCAAGGAAATCCGCAAACTAGGTTACGAGCCTCACATCATGCGCGGCGTGGCGCGGACGGTCATCGGCGCCATTGGCGATGAACTGACGCATAAATCGCTGGAGGCTTTGCCGGCGACGTTTCCGAACGCGGTCGAGAGTGTGATGCCAGTGCAAAAGCGTTACAAGCTCGTGAGCCGCGAAGCGCATCCGGCGAATTCCACCGTGAATGTGCGCGGCCAGCTCATCGGCGGAAAAAAAGTCCAGATCATGGCAGGACCATGCTCGGTGGAGAGCGAGAAGCAGTTGCTCACAACGGCGCATGCGGTCAAGGCGGCGGGCGCGACGATTCTGCGCGGCGGCGCGTTCAAGCCGCGGACTTCGCCGTACGAATTCCAGGGATTGGGATTGAAGGGATTGAAGCTGCTCGCGAAGGCGCGGCGCGAAACCGGTTTGGGCATCATCACGGAATTGCTTTCGCAAGACCATGCGGAGATGGTCGCCGAGTACGCGGACATTCTTCAGATCGGAGCGCGCAACTCGCAGAATTTCCAGTTGTTAATTGCCGCCGCGAAAACCGGCAAGCCGGTTTTGCTGAAGCGCGGACTTTCGATGCGCATCGAGGAATGGTTGCTGGCGGGCGAATATGTGCTTTCCAATGGCAATCCCAATCTGCTTTTCTGCGAGCGCGGTATCCGCACGTTCGAGAACTACACGCGCAACACGCTCGACCTTTCGACGATTCCGATTATCAAAAAGGAATCGCATTCGCCGATCGTGATTGACCCGAGCCAAGGCGCGGGGCGCGCGGACCTGGTGATGAGTATGTGCAAGGGCGCGGTGGCGATGGGCGCGGACGCGTTGCTGATCGAAGTGCATCCGAACCCGGCGGAGGCGTGGAGCGATGGCGCGCAGCAAGTGTCGCTGGAGTTGTTCGCGAAGCTGATGGAGGAACTCAAGCCGTTCATCGCGGCGGTGGGACGGGAATGAGTTTTGTGGTTTTTGAAAGTCCTGCAAGGGACGAAAGAAGCGGGCGAATATTTTTCGGAATGTGGATAGAAAGATTTGAGATTTCTTTCGTCCCTGGTGGGACTTGAATCGGAGGAAATCAATACCCAGCAATAAATTGCTGGACTAAGATCGGCCGTCCCTCCGGGACTTCGGACGGCTGCGCGGCAGCGCAGCCCTACCATGCGCTAGAATATCAGTTGTCCCTGCGGGACTTCGGGCGGCGGAGCAGCGGCTCCGCCCTACCGTGCACTGGAATATTATCGGCTCGGCGGGTGAGGAATGGGCCAATCAGGCCGCGCACATGATTATTTTTCGGTGAGGACGAAGGTTCCGTTCCAATCAGCGGGCGGCGGGTTTTCCGTATAATCGCGACAACGCTCGATGTACATTTCGCAAAGGAAATCGAGGCCGCTCAATTCGGATGAGACTTTCTGGAAGATTTCGCGGGCGGCCTGGAATTCGCGGGTGCGAAATAATTTGATGGCGTCGTGATATTTTTCAAGCCACGGCGGGGGCGGTTGGGTGCTTTCGCTGATGACATCAAAGGTTTCGATGGGTCTGGTTTTGCCTCGAAAGGTGATGAGGCCAACCCGGCGATAAACAAAATGTTCGCGCGTCAAGGCTTCAACACGTTCACCGATCAAAATATCGGCGTGGAATTGTTTGGTGGCACTCTCCAAGCGGGCAGCGAGGTTGACACCATCGCCGAGAAGGGTGAATTCCATGCGTTGCGGATGGCCGATGTTGCCGACAATCATCTCGCCCTCATTAATGCCAACGCCGATATGCAAGGGCAGACGGTTGGGCTGCTTCTGCCAGCGTTCGTTCAGTTTGATCAACGCGGCGCGCATGGCGAGAGCGGTGCGGACGGCACGCCGGGCATCGTTTTCCGGCCCTTCGGTTTTCACGTCACCCCAGGCCGCCATGATGGCGTCGCCAATGAATTTTTGGAGTGAGCCGTCCTCTTTCAACACCGCGCCGACCATTTCCAAAAAATATTCATTGAGTTGCTTGACGAGTTGTTCGGGGTCGGCGCCTTCAGTCATGGTCGTGAAGCCGCGAATGTCGCTGAAAAGCACGGTGCAGGATTGTTTACGTCCGCTGAGGGATTCTTCAAAGGAGCGTTTATCTTCGAGGATGGACTTGGCAACACTTTTGGAGACGTAACGGTCAAGGATGTTACGATAACGCCGTTTTTCGAACTGCTCCAGGGTGTATTGAAAAAAGATGCCGAAGGAGCCGGTGCCGATAAAACCGAAAAGTGGCGGCATCATGGCAATGACGACGTTGGCCTTGTTAAAGGTGATCTGGCACACAATGAGAAACCCAAGCGTGGTGCCAAACAGGAAGCACAGTTTCAGCGCGGCATTGTGAACACGAAGGCAGATGAGCAACGCGAGGATGACCATGGCAGCCGTAACGGACAAGTTGAAGATGCGCGATGAATCTTCGAGCGATGAATGCGTGTCCAAAGTAGCCATCATTTCGATTTGAATTTCGGGCCCGGGCATGTCGCCGTAAGGGGTTTCATGAACGTCCTGGAAGATTTGCGCGATGGGGCCGACAACCACTATCTTATTTTTAAATATGCTGCCGCCACTGATGGGAGGATTGTTCCACAGTCGGTCCACGAAAAGAGTTTCAATCGGTATAGGCCGGTAAAGACCGGCAGCGCCGTGAAAATTGATGAAATTATCATGATCATAGGGCGGTGTGCGGATGGCACCGCGATATTCTTCAACCGCGCGCGCGCTCATCGCGACCAGGTCATCGGGATATTGGTCCAGAAATTTTTTAATGTCCTGATTGCTGCTTTCCCGTATTTGCGAAGTGCGATACTTGCCGCGCCGGAATACTCCGTCTATATCCGACCAAATATTTGCCAGACCAACACCTTTATCGGTGGCGGCAGCGAGCAAGTTGCTGTTAGGGGGAGTAATTTTTTGTTCGGTCGCTTCATACATCGCGCCGAGTACTACATGGCCCTGGTATTTTCTAAGTTCAGCGGCAAAAGCGTCGTCGCCCTGGCTGGGCGCGGCAAAAACGAAATCGAACACCACAACCTTCGCGCCGGCATCCATTAATTTATCGAGAGTTGCGGCATACACGTCGCGGCTCCAGGGAAACGGCTGGGACATTTCTTGAAGCGTGAGAGAAGCTTCAATTTCGGAAGGATTAAGCGTATCCAGGGACAAGGAACTGGTTTCGACGCCGACGAGGACGATGTTCGTATCGGGAAATCGTTCTCCGCGCTGTTTATAGCGATGGTCAATCAGCGCGCCTTCCGCCTTTTTCCATAGGGGAAACCCGGTGATGAGCGACCATTGGCTCATCCACAAAATCAACATGCCCGCAAAGACGATGATGAGATTGGTGGCTTTTGGTAAGAGTCTGAACATGGTTTTAGACCGTATTCATCGGCGCGGCTGCGGGAATTATTCGCAACTCAACGAAGCAATACAAGGTCTAAAGCGGGACGACGAGCGTGAAAGCGCGGGTAGGCCGTCGGCGTCCGCAAAGCGTGTATGGTCCACTGGATAAAAGCATATTTGTATCCTATGGAAGGGTGGACGCATCCCGGAAATGGAGTATGGTGGGGCAGTTCTTTGAAATGGAGTTGACCGTTAAGCCGAGCTGAATTTTGGCGCATACCGAATAATTAGAGCATTTCCACAAATGATGTAGCGGTGTGCTGGTGCCTTGAAAGGAAGCAGTCTTTTTGACTTTTGGCGTCGTTTTGGCTCAGTCACAGGCCACTGCGGGCCTGCTCCTTCGCCAAAGCCTCGCCAAAAGCCAAAAATCCTCGCTTCACACCACTACATAATTTCTGTCAATGCTCTTCCAAAAATGTATAAAAAACGCCAGATGAGGCCGGTTTGGCTCGCTTAAATTCGCGTTGGCTCGGATAAGCTCGGATAAGTTCGCTTAGCGGGGGAAAAAAATTATTGGGGAAAGGCGAGCACTGAATCGGTTTGCCTAAAAAATGGCTTCGCTGACAGAAAAGGCGTCAGATGTGCCTGGGCACACTGATCCTGCAGAGGGTTGGATTGAATAAAACCGGCGCGGGCCGGTTATTTGTCGAGGATTTGCAGACGGTAAACGGGGGAAAGTTTGCTGTTATCCTTCACCGGGCCGAAACCGTTGTAGCTGTAATCGAACTTGAAGCGGTAATAAATGACCTTGGCTCCGGGGGGCGCGGGGATGATGGTTTCCCAGCGATTGGTCATGAGCGTGGTCAGGTGCATCGGAAAGGGTTCTTTGCCCGAGATGGCGACGGGCCTGATGGACGGCCAGATGAGGGATTGCTGGCTCGAGGCGAAGGCGGCCTCGATGGGGTAAAAGCCATTGTCATTGCGGAACTGCTGCTTGGCTGTGAGGTTGGTGATGGTGCCGGAGGCGCATCCGGTGAGGAGCGCGCCAAGCAAGAGCATGGGCAATAATGTCTTAACAATACGCATAGTATGTATAGAGAGCCTTGCACAAGCCGGGGCGGTTGTAAATGGACTTTTTGCACGCAAAAATACTGCTTTTACGTTTGACCACCACTCCCCAACGCGGTTAGGCTGGCCGCTCATCATTTGAACAAAACGTATGTTTGGGACCATTAGAAAACATCAGACCTGGCTTTGGGCTATCATCATTGTCGTGACCTGCCTCAGCCTCATAGTTTGGACCGGCGCAAATAACAAATCGGGCAACGGCTCCGGGGGACGGGATAATTTCGGCATGCTTGCAGGCCGCGCCATTACCCGCGAACAAATCGTCGGCGCCATCCATGAAGTGGAGTTGGATTATTTTCTCAAGAACCAGCAATGGCCCGACCGCAACAATCCTGATCTCAATCGCCAGGCTTACATGCGCCTGTTCCTGAACCAAAAGCAAAAGGAAATGGGCATCGAAGTGCCGACGGATGCGGCAGCGGCTTTTGCTCATCGCATTTTGGGCCAAGCTTCGATGGATGATTTTGTGGAAAAGGTCCTCAAGCCCGAAGGCTTGGACGCGACGGATTTTGATCATTTTCTCCGCCACGAATTGGGTATCGAGCAACTGGCGTTGACGGCGGGCGTCGCCGGACGATTGGTCACGCCGCAGGAAGCGGAGACGATGTACCGCCTGGAGCATCAGGACGTGGATACGGTGCTGGTTTATTTTTCGGCGACGAATTACATGAAGAGCGTTCTCACCGCGCCGGACGCCGTGGCGCAATTCTACACGAACCAGCTTGAGCATTATCGCGTGCCGGAAGAAGTGCAGGTCAGTTACGTAAAATATAACGTGACCAATTATATGACCGCCGCTGAGAAGAGCATCACCAACATGGACCAGATGGTGCAGGCAAACGTGGACCGGCTCGGCACGAATTTTTATCGGAACGCCAAGACGGCTGACGAATCGAAGGCCAACATCCGCAGTGACCTTGTCCGCCAGCATGCGTTGGTGGATGCCCAGCGCGCCGCGCTGGCTTTCGCCACGGCGATTGATCAGGAAACGAATCATTCACTGGCGAATTTTGACAAGCAAGCCGCGGCGGAAAAATTACAAGTCTTGACCACGGCGCCGTTCGACCGCGAATACGGTCCGCAGGAATTTATTGTTCCGCCGAGCTTCACGCAGAAGGCTTTCGCGCTCGCGCAGGATGATCCTTATGCCGGACCAATCGTCGCAGAAGACGGAGTGTATGTGATCGCGCTCAAACAGCGTCTGCCTGCCGAGACGCCATCGCTCGATAAAATTCGCGAGAAGGTTACGGCTGATTATCGTTATATGAACGCGGTGCAGATGGCGCAGCAGGAAGCTTTCAAATTCAACGGCGCGGTGACCAACGGCTTGGCGGCGGGAAAATCCTTCAAGGATATTTGCGCGCAGGCGGGCGTGAAGCCCCAGCCGCTGCCGCCGTTCTCGCTCAACGCGCGCAATGTGCCGCCGATGTTGGAAGACAAGGTCAGCATCAACGCGCTCAAACAGGCGGCGTTTGGCACTCAGCCGGGCAAAGCCAGCGGACTCGCGGCGGCTCGCGATGGCGCATTCCTTCTGTATGTTGACAAGCGCCTGCCGATTGATGAAGCGAAAATGAAAGCGGAGATGCCGGAGTTTTTGTCTGGGCTGCGCTCGGCCCGCGAAGGTGATGCCTTCAATCAATGGTTCAGCACGGCGGTGCATCAGGATCCCGACTTCATGCAATACATCCAGAAGTTGACGGAAGATTCCCAGGCGAGAAGCAGCGCCGCCAATCGCCGCAAGTCGTGATGCGCAGCGCCGCCAGTGCGGCGTCGCGCCAAAATTCTCATGAGCGAAGTCATTAAATTATCTTCGCCGGCCACGCGCGAGTTTTGGGAGTTGCCCGTGCTGTTTGAAGACGGGAATCTGCTCGCGATTGACAAGCCCAGCCGCCTGCTGACTTCGCCGGACCGTTATGATCCCGCGCGTCCGAACTTGATGAAGCTGCTGCATGCGGCTGTCGAAGCCGGCAAGCCTTGGGCGCGCCAGCGCGGGCTCACTTATCTGATGAATGCGCATCGGCTGGATTTTGAAACCAGCGGCATCATTCTGCTCGCGAAAAATAAACCGGCGTTGATCGCGCTCGCAAATTTATTTGGCTCGGAAAAACCGGTGAAGACGTATCTCGCCTTGGTTCACGGAAATCCGGTCCGGGAAACTTTTGAAGTGGAGGCCAAACTTGCGCCGCATCCGGTGAAGCTCGGTTTGATTCGCGTGGATGAAAAAAATGGCAAGCGCGCGCGGACGGATTTTCAGTTGATCGAGAAATTCAACGGTTACTCGGTGTTGCAATGCCGTCCGCAGACGGGCCGCACGCATCAGATACGCGTGCATTTGCGGCAGGCGGGTTTACCGATCGTGGGCGATGAACTTTACGGCGGAAACCCGTTGCTGCTGTCGCGCCTGAAAATGGACTATCATCTCAAGCCCAAAAAAACGGAACGTCCGCTGATGGATCGCGTCGCGCTGCACGCGGCGGAGTTAAAATTGCCGCATCCCGTGACTGGTGTGGAAGTCGCCATCACTTCGCCGCTGCCGAAAGACCTGACCGTGGCGATCAAATATCTGCGGCGTTACGCGGCGGTTTAGGCGGCGACCCACGCAAGGATCGCCTTCTGAACGTGCAGGCGATTTTCCGCCTGGTCGAAGATGGTCTTTGCATGCGCCTCAAAGGTCGCTTCGTCAATCTCCTTGCCCTTGTAAGCGGGGAGGCAATGCATCACCAGCGCACCGGGCTTGGCAAGTTGCACGAGCGGGCCATTGATCTGATAACCGGCCATCGTTTTGATGCGTTCGGCGGATTCCGCTTCCTTGCCCATTGAAATCCAGACGTCGGTATAGAGCATGTCAGCGCCTTTCGCAGCCGCTTGCACGTCTTCGGTCACGATGATTTTTCCGCTGGCACGCGCGAGCAATTCCGGCGCGGGCTGATAACCCTTCGGCGCGGCGACCCGCAATTCAAAACCCATTTTCGCGGCGGCGAACATCCACGAGTACGTCATGTTGCTTGCGCCATCGCCAATGAGCGTCACCACTTTTCCGGCGATTGGGCCGCGCTGTTCTTCAAAGGTAAAAATGTCCGCGAGAATCTGGCAGGGATGCTCGTCGTCCGTGAGGGCATTGATCGTCGGCAATTTGGAATAGCGCGCGAAATCCACGACGTCGCTTTGCGCGAAGGTGCGGATGATCGCGCCGTGAACCATGCGGCCCAAAACGCGCGCGGTGTCTTTGATCTCCTCGCCGCGGCCGAGTTGAATATCGTTCGCGTTCAGGAACAGCGCTTGGCCGCCCAGTTCGCGGATGGCGACTTCGAACGACACGCGCGTGCGCGTGGACGATTTCGTAAAAATCATCGCCCAGACCTGCCCGGCGAGCGGCTGTTGCTGATGATGTCCGCGTTCCTTTTTCAACGGGCCCGACGCGGACAGGATCGCCCGCATGTCGGAGGCGCTGAGTTCCTCGATGCTCAACAGATTTTTCATGATGCCAATTTTTCCACCACCGAACCGATGATTTTCAATCCCTCGTCAGCCTCGCTCCGCCGCAGATTCAGTGGCGGCAATAGGCGGACGATATTCGTGCTGGCGGGAATCGCCAGCAGTCCCGCGGCGTGCAGCAAATTCACGAACCGCAGCGTCGGGGTTTTGCCTTCGCTGGCGAAGGCGGGAATGTTTTGCGCGAGTTCGATGCCGAGCATGAAACCCAGGCCGCGCACGTTTTGAATGACGGACGGATATTTGCGCGCGAGTTCCAGCAAACTGTTTTTCAAATGGTCGCCGACGGAGCGCACATTGTCCGCGAGTTTTTCTTGTTCGATGACCGAAAGAATTTTCAACGCGACCGCGCAACCGAGCGGCGAGCCGCCGAACGTGCTTCCGTGTGTCCCTGCGCCGAGCAGATCCGCGTAAGGCTGCCGTACCCAAAACGCGCCGATCGGAAAACCGCCGCCGAGTGATTTGGCCATTGAGATCGCGTCGGGCATGAATTTATCGCCACCGGGTGTGTTCTCGAGCGTGCGCTGATAACTTTGAAAACGGCCCGTGCGGAAGTGGCCGCACTGCACGCTGTCCATCATCAGCAACAATTTTTTCTCATCGCATAATTGCCGCAAGCCCAGCAGATATTCTGGCGCCGCGGGCGACACGCCACCTTCGCCCTGGATGCCTTCGATAAAAATCGCGGCGGTCGCGGGAGAAATCGCATTACGCATCGCGGCGAGGTCATTGTAAGGCACATGCCGAAAGCCCGGGATGATGGGCTCAAAACCTTTTTTGACTTTGTCCTGCCCGGTGGCGGCGATGCCACCCAGCGTGCGGCCGTGAAAGGAATTGATGGCCGTAATGATCTCGAAACGGCCTTCATCATGGCCGAATTTGCGCGCAAGTTTGAACAAGCCTTCGTTGGCCTCGACGCCGCTGTTGGCGAAAAAACATTTTCCCGGACCGATCAGGTTCACGAGCTTCTCGGCTAACTGGCCTTGCGGGCCGTGATAATAAAAATTGGAAGTGTGGATGAGCTTGCGCGATTGCTCGATGAGCGTGTCCGTGATCGCCGCGGGCGAGTGACCGAGCGCCAGCACGGCGACGCCGCCGCCGAGGTCGAGGTAACGCTTGCCGGTGATGTCCCAAACGTAACTGCCCGCGCCGTGGCTGAGCACGATGTCGAAGCGGCCATACGTCGGTATGACATTTTTTTGGAACAAGGCCTGGATCTCCGCCGTTTCGTTGTGAACGACGGCGGGCGGCGTTGGAATAATCTCTTTCATGTTATTTCGATCAAGCGAAAGAAAATTTTTAGCAGGAAAATTTCAGGATAAAAGCGGAATTCGCGTTTTGTTTGTGACTATTCAACGACTTCGGTGCCGACGCCGCGATCGGTAAAGATCTCGAGCAACACCGAATGCGGCATGCGTCCGTCCACGAGCGAAACTTTGTTCACGCCCGACTTGATCGCCGCGACCGCGCTGTCCACCTTGGGAATCATCCCCTTGTCCACGATTCCGGCGCGCTTCAAGCCGTCCACTTCACTGATGCGCAGTTGCGGAATCAAGGTCTCTTCTTTTTTCGGATCGCGCATCAAGCCGGGAACGTCGCTCATGAAAACGAGCCGTTTCGCCTTCAACGCAATGGCCGCCTGCGCCGCCGCGACGTCGGCATTGCAATTATAAATATGTCCGTCTTCGCCGCGCGCGGTGGGGCTGATCACGGGCGTGAAACCTTGCGCAAGGCAATCGAACAGCGGCGCGGTATTCACGCCGATGACTTCGCCGACGAAACCGGGATCAAGCTGTTCGCCCGCCGGGCCGGTGAGCCAAAGCTTGCGGCAGGTAAAAATATCCGTGCCGGCAAAACCGCGCGCACGACCCTTGAGCGAATTGATAGTGGCGACAACCTCGGGATTGATCTCGCGCGAAAGAACCTGGTCCACGACTTTCACCGCCGCCTCATCGGTGATACGCATGCCCTGGACAAAGTTTGCCTTGAGACCGGCGGCGTCCATCGCGCGCGTGATCGCTTTGCCGCCACCATGAACCACGACCGGCTTGATGCCCGATGCTTCGAGAAAAACGACGTCGCGCGCCACGCCTTCGCGCACGGCGGCGTCCGGCGAGTCCATGAAACTGCCGCCGTATTTGATGACGAAAGTTTGGCCATGAAAACGCTGCAAATAGGGCAGGGCTTCCAGCAACACCGCGGCTTTGGAAATCAGGTCTTGCATCTCAGCCTCCCAGCGACGTCGGGTCGCTCACGTCACCCTTGTTGAAGTCCACATACTCTTCGGTGAGATCGGCAGCGTGAATGATCGCGCTCGATTTGCCGAGATTCAGATTGATATGCAGATCAAATTCCTTTTGCGCGGTGATCTTGCACAGCGCGGCGAAAGAGGTTTTCGTGGGCGTGCCTTTTTTCAATGCGAACAAAAGTTTTTTGCTGTCCGGCAAGCTGTACGCCACGTCAATTTTTTCCTCGACGATGCGCGCGGGCGAATAACCCAGTGCGCCGAGAATGCGGCCCCAATTCGGATCGCCGCCGAACCAGCTTGTGCGCACGAGCGAACTGTTCGCGACGGCGCGCGCGGCGGCATCGGCATCGTTGAACGATTCCGCGCCGGTGAGCCGGACGGTGACGAAGCGGGTGACGCCTTCGCCATCGCGTACAATCATCTTGGCGAGTTCCAGGCAGGCGTGATTCAACGCGTCAGAAAATATTTTGAATTCGGCGCTGCTGCTCGTGACCTTTTTGTTTCTCGCCAGGCCATTGGCGAGCACGAGCACGGTGTCGTTGGTGCTCATGTCACCGTCAACCGTGATGCGGTTGAAACTGTTCGCGACCGCTTCGGCGAGCGCGGCTTTGAGCGCCTTCGATTCGATGGCGGCATCGGTGGTGATAAAACAAAGCATCGTGGCATGAAGACCCGCATAGGGCGCCGCGGCGGGGCGTACACCTGTGGGCGACATGCCGGGCTGGATCATGCCTGCGCCTTTGCAAATGCCACCGACACGCACGGTGCGTCCACCCAATTTAAATTCAACCGCGACTTCCTTGGGACGCGTGTCGCTGGTCATGATGGCTTCGGCGGCGTGATGCGCATTTTCCTCAGTGCGCGCCAGCAACGGAACCGCTGCGTGAATACCGCGCTTCACATTTGCCATCGGCAACGTCACGCCGATACGGCCCGTCGAAGCGACGAGCACGTCTTCCGCGGCCAATTTCAAAAGTTTGCCCGTCTCGGACGCCATCGCTTCGGCATCGCGCAAACCTTGTTTGCCGGTGCAGGCATTTGCATTGCCCGAATTGACCACGATGGCTTGGGCTTGGGATTTGTTTGCGCGTGGTATGCTGACCTTCACTGGCGCGGCGCAAACCTGGCTGGTTGTAAACAAACCGGCGACGGTTGCGGGCGCTTCGGAAAAAATAATCGCGAGGTCGCGCTTTCGGCCTTTGTTCGAGCCTTTGCCGGTGCCGAGGCGTTTGATGTCGCAGAAAATTCCAGCGGCCAAAAAACCCTGGGGAGCGGTGATGGAGCCAGTGATTTGCTTATGCTTCATAATTTAGAAATGGCGCGGGATGGAAAATCAAATCAAACCCGCAGTCTCGGGAAAACCGCACATGATATTCAAACTTTGAACGGCCTGGCCGCTCGCGCCTTTAACGATGTTGTCCTCTGCGCTCATGACGATCAGCCGCCCGGTGCGCGGGTCGAGCCGCCACGCGATTTCAATGACGTTCGTGCCGACGACGTGCTTGGTGTCGGGCAACATTTTGCCGTCGAGCAAACGCACGAAGGGTTCGTTTGCATAAGCGGTCTGATAACATGCAGCGATTTTTTCGTTGAACGCGGCGGCTTCGGCGGCGGTGGAAATAGTTTGCGTGGGCGCGAGATAAAGCGTGGTGAGAATGCCGCGATTGACCGGGATCAGGTGCGGCGTGAATTGAATGACGATGGGTTCGCCGGCGGCGAGGGAAAGTTCCTGTTCAATTTCGGAAAGATGCCGATGCTTGGGCACGCCGTAAGGCCGCACGCTTTCGTTGCATTCCACAAAGAGATAATCCTGTTCCACCTTCCGGCCCGCGCCGCTCACACCGCTCAGTGAGTCGGCGATGATGCCTACGGATTTAATCAATTTAGCGCGCAGCAACGGCAACACGGGCAACAAAATACTTGTGGGATAACATCCGGGCGAGGCGATGAGCATCCCATTTTTTATTTCTTCGCGATAAACTTCGGGCAATCCGTAAATGGAAGTCGCGAGCAAATCCGGCGCGGGATGTTCATGGGCGTAAAAGTCTTTGTAAACCGCCGCGCTCTTAAGTCGAAAATCCGCGCTCAAGTCAATCACCTGGCAGCCAAGTTGCAGCAGCGGCACGGCGAATTCGGCGGCGACGCCATGCGGCAGCGCGAGAAAAACAATTTGCGCTTGCTTCGCGAGCAGTTCGGCATTGGGCTCGCTGAAGCGGAGCGTTTTGGCCTGCGGATGATGGCCGAATTGCGGGAAAACCTGGGCGAGCGTCTGCCCGGCGTATTGGCGCGAAGTGAGCGCGGTCAATTCCGCGTGGGGATGCGTCAACAAGAGGCGCACCAATTCCTCGCCGGAGTAACCGGACGCGCCGACAATTCCTACTTTGATTTTATTATTCACGGGCGTTGAAAACAAACCAAACTGCGACGGTCATTTGTGTCTGAAAAAGAAAAACCCCGCAAGGTTGAACCTGCGGGGTGTTGCGAAATAACAACAGGATCAACGCTTGCTGTACTGGAAGCGCTTGCGCGCGCCGGGCTGGCCGTATTTTTTGCGTTCCTTCTCGCGGGAATCGCGAGTGAGCAGGCCCTCGGACTTGAGCGTGGGGCGCAAGGCGATGTCCGCCTCGAGCAACGCGCGGGCAATGCCGTGACGGACCGCGCCGGCCTGGCCGGTGGGACCGCCGCCCTGGACGTTCACGCGAATGTCATACTTGCCGGTGAGGGAAGTGACCACCAGCGGCTGGCTGACGACCATGCGCAGGGTTTCTGTGGGAAAATAAGTTTCAAACGCGCGACCGTTCACGACGATCTTGCCGGAACCGGAAGCGAGGCGGACGCGGGCGACGGAGGTCTTGCGACGGCCGGTGCCGAGGAATTCAGAGATGGCTGCCATAATTTAATTAATTGTCTTTTTGGACGGGCGAGTTGTGCTCCAGCGCGGCGGGTTGCTGAGCGCTGTGCGGATGCTTGTCGCCCTTGTAAACTTTGAGCTTGGTCATGAGCACCCGGCCGAGGCGGTTCTTGGGAACCATGCCGCGCACCGCGTGGGTGATGAGCTGCTCGGGATGTTTCTCGCGGATCTGCGCGACAGATTTGTAGCGCTCGCCGCCTTTCCAGCCGGAGTAGGTCATGAAGTACTTGTCACTTTCCTTCTTGCCGGTGAGGGCGACTTTCTCGGCGTTGATGACGACCACGAAATCACCCGCGTCGAGATGCGCGGTGTAAATGGGTTTGTTTTTTCCGCGCAGGGTATCGGCAATCAAAACAGCCAGACGGCCCAAGACGGCTCCGTCGGCATCAATGACGTGCCACTTGCGCTGATCCACGTTAACTTTCGGCAAATGCGTTTTCATCTAAAATCCTGATAAAAGGAGGGGAGAAAGTAGCAAAACTGGTAGTTAAGTCAACAGTCATTTCAAGAAAAATGCAGCTTCTTTTAAAAATCGCATTTTGCCAGACAATTTCAGCTTTTTTTGCTGCGCGCCAACTGTTTGGCCAGCCGGAGCGCGGCTCCCATGCTCGAAGGGTTCGCGATGCCTTGGCCCGCAATGTTATATGCGGTTCCGTGGTCGGGCGAGGTGCGGATAAACGGCAGGCCGAGAGTCCAATTAATGCCGGTTTCGAAACCGATCATCTTCAACGGAACCAATCCCTGATCGTGATACATGGCCACGACGATTTCGTAATCGCCCGCATAGACCTGATGGAACAGGGCGTCGGCAGCGAAGGGACCGGCCACTTCGATTTTGCTGGCGTGCCGGACGGTGCGGACGGCGGGAGTAATCACCGTGATTTCTTCGGTGCCAAGCTGGCCGCCCTCACCGGCGTGTGGATTCAATCCGCACACGGCGACGCGCGCGCGGGAAAGATTCAAATCGGCGCAAGCCTGGGCGGCGAGTTCAATCGCTAGTTCGACTTTGGCTTGCGTGAGTTGATCAGCGACGTGGCGAAGAGGAACGTGAGTCGTCGCGAGCACGACGCGCAGCCAGCGTCCGCGGTCATCCTGGCCGAGCAGCATCATGCCGGTGCGTTCGGCCCCGGCAAGTTGCGAAAGAAATTCCGTCTGCCCGATGAAGGGCATGCCCGTTTGGATGATGGACTCCTTATTGACCGGCGCGGTGACGAGGGCATCCAATTCATGATGGAGGCAGCGATGCGCACCCTCCCGCAACCAGGCGATTGCGGCCTTGGCCGCCGCGGGCGAACCGGGCGCAAGGTCAGCGGGCAGCGGTTCGTCCAAAGGATTATGCACGAGAAAACGCGCGCCGCTTTTTGCGTTTGCCAATGGCTCAAGCGGCAGGTTCGTGCCTAACTTTTGATTGAGTTTGTCTAAGTGAGCGGCATCTCCGATGAGCAGATAACGCGTGTCGTCGGCGGCAGCTTCAGCGGCGAGCGCTTTGAGTGTGACTTCGGGGCCGATGCCCGAAACGTCACCGAGGGATATGCCGATGCAGCCGGTCATAGAAATCAAATGGCGAGCCAGCGGGAAGAGGCCAGCCAGCGCTTAGAAAACCTGCACGAACGTCTTCTTGCGCAACCGGTCAATCCATTGCTTTTGCAAGCGCTCGGTTTCCTGGTCAGACAAGGTATGCTCAATCGCGACGCGCACTTCGTTCAACGGCTTATAATGCGCGGCATGGCGATCCTCGAGCAACAACAAATAAAAACCTTCGGACGCTTCAATAACATCGCTGTATTGGCCCGGCTTGAGTTGGTTGACGGCTTCGGCCAAAGTTTTGTTGACCACTGAAAGGTCTTCCCAGCCGGTTTCGCCGCCGTCCGAACGTAACGAGCCTTCCGAATAACTGCGCGCCAATTCCTCGAACGAAGCGCCGCCCTTGATCTGCGAAAGGATTTCCCCGGCGCGCTTGCGCGTGGCGGCATCTTCTTCGGGGGAAGATTTTTTGAGGAAAATCATCCGCATCTTGATCTGGTCCTCGAGCTTGAAATCGGCCAGGTGCGCGGTGTAATACTGCTCGATCTTGAGTGGCGAAATGATCGGCTCGGGCACGAATTTCAACCGCATCTGCTCAACGATGAACTGATCGCGGAATTGCTGGCGGAGTTCCTCAAGCGTGGTTCCCTGCGCCTGAAGCTGCTTGGTAAGCGCGATGTTGTCGGGGTACTTCTTCTTGATCTGTTCGCTGACAATATCGTCAATGATGCTGTCAGGCACTTTAATGCTGGTTTTGAAATCGTGCAGGATGACTTCGCGATTGATGAGAAATTCTGAGGCGTTTTGCCGGAGCGTGATGACTTTCTTGTTCAAGATGTCCGGCTGATTATTATATTGCTGAAAAAGATATTGCTCTTCCGTGCCCGAGATGCGCTCGACGGCCTGCTGGGTGATGGGAACTTCGTTGACGACGGCGTTCAGGCTGTCCGCGATTTCTGCCGCGCGCACCGAGAGCACGCCGCCCGCCGCCAGCACTGCCAAAAAAGTCGAAATGGAATTTCTCATATTCACCTTGGCGCAGATTAACGGAGGAGAAATGGGGGAGTCAAGCGCTGGTGGTGAGTCCATTCGCTTCCAATTTCGTCCACTATTTTATTATTCCTTAAGCGACCATAACGTAAAAGTTCCGGGAAAACCTCTCAGAATGTTTCCTTCGTGACATTGCCATCGAAGATGCCGGTGCCTTTCTGCTCCAAGCTGACTAATGTCTAATTTTGCTTCGTTGCTCAGCCATATTTCGGCCTCTTTTATAGTCCCTACAACTCGCGCAGCAAAATTCACGGGGCCCCCGAATACATCCTCTTCTTCCACCAGCACCGAACCGATATGAATGCCGGCGCGAATTTTTACCAGTGGATGGCCAGTATTGGATTGCAGATCAATCGCATAATCCAACGCGGCATCCGTAGATTTGAAAGCGACCATGATACCATCACCCAAAGTTTTTATTTCATAGCCTTTTAGGTGACTTATCCGGTTTCGGCATCGGTCAAAGTGGGCTTGACGCACGGCGTTCATGCCCGCGTCTCTCAATTCCTGGCCCATTGAAGTTGATCCGACAATATCGGTAAACACTATTGCAAGCGTTACGCGTTCGCCACCGGCCCAGGATTGGAATTTTTTTGAATTTATTCCGGATACGAGGGACGCGGTAATCACGTCAGAATCAGAAACTTTGGGAAGGTTACGTGGAGAGGACTCTTTTTCGAGTACAAACAGGACATGGTATTCGGGGCCAATTTCTATATCCTGCCCCAAATGAATCGTTTGGGTTAATCGCATATTGTGTTGCAGGAAGGTGGCCTGCCAGTTTTCGATGGTTGTGAAGTTATACGGAACGGGCACATCGTTATGAAGTACTCGATTATAAAACCAGTCAACGAAGGCAGCAAAGGCAATCTGGTCCTGATTGGACAACTCAACTAAGTCGTATTTTACTGACGGAAGAACATTGTGGACACCTACTACCGATTCGATAATGATAAGCCGCTGTTTGGTCGCGCCCCATGCAAGCTTCAAAAGTTCAACCGGAGCAAGTGAATGATGCAACACGGCTATCAGAATTACTGTGTCAAACGGATCTTTGATCGGAAAGGGCTGCCCTTCAATATAAGGAGTGAAAGCCAGATTCAAAGCTTTTGGCACATACTCTACTACATCCAATAACTGTATATGGCTGAAGTGCTTTTTTGCCAGGCTGCTGATGAGCCCGTTTCCGCAACCGATGTCGAGCAAGGATTCCCCAGAAAAAAATTGCTTGATTTCGCTATATATTATCTCTGCGCGTTGGTTTAGAGCTTTATCCTCTTTCCGCCGAGGTTGGCCAATCAGGCCGGCCTTCAATTCTCGTTCATAACCAACCAGTGTGTCTTCCGCTTTAGCTTTTTTGATGACTAGAGACTGAAATTTTGCGATCGCGGAATTATCGAGGCCGAATAGCTGCAGCACACCCCTTAAATATTTTTCGATATAAGGTTGAAGCGTTTCATTAAGGATGGCGGCCTGCGGAGTCGGAATGTCATGCTTCCAAATATTAGCCTTTTCAGAGGAAATCAGCGGATTTGCAGTCCACAAGGCAGGCAGAGTCGGCCCGCCCGATATCGCATCAAATTTGGCGAATAAAAAATTCCCAATCCTTTGCAGTACGGGTTGAATATCTGATTCCGGCACGATGCCGCTTCGATACCGCTCAGCGTAACCTCTTGCCCTGACAACCAGGTTTTGAAGTTCCCCCTGTTTTTTATATGATTCTAAATATCCGGCATAGGCATCATGAGTCGCACTTCCTGTTGAATCCAATACCGTCTGAAATTGAAGAATGCCGTGGCTATAATGCCGGGTTGACCGATCTGCCTCGTTGATATCAATATGTATATGGCAAACTGTTTCATTGTTCTCTTCTGTTCCCAAGGTTACAGACGAGGTAAACCCCGTCCGTTGGCCTAAGGAGCCATCCTCCCAAATGAATGATGTGCCCTCCACGATTAGGTTGCCTCTTTTCATGTCCGGTTTTATATGAATATAACCAAGCACTTTGGATTTTCCACTTGGGTTGGATGCCTCAGGCATGTTGAAGGCGTATAGGAAAGTGCTCGGATAACAACAAATGCTTCGCTTCTTGTAAAACTGTATCAACCAAAGACAACCAAAGGTGACAACGATGAGATCAATTATTGGCCATACATAATTAAGGCCGTTCGTAGGAAGGTGAAAATATGCCAACGCGCTGCCAGCTATCCATTCTCCTCCTGCCGCATAAATGGCAAGAGCAAAGCTTGCCACGAAGATCACAACCGTCTCCATTCTTTCTTTATCAGCCCATGCTGGTCTGGTTACTCGGTACATGTTTTTCATCGGTTTCCTTTCTTTTTCTTTGTGAGTGCGTCCAGTGATCAAATCCGTACCTTCCGAATCTTCCCGGTATCTTTAAAACCCAAACGCAGAATGAAAGGTACTGCGATTTTCGCCCATTCAGAAGGCGACAGATAGTCGGCTGCGGCGAAAGCCGCATTGCTGCCAAGATATTTTTTCAGCATGGCAGTCTTAACAACTCCGGGGTTTAATCCAATGGCAGCGACTTGCATCGGCTTAAGCTCTTCAGCCAAAGCCGCCGTAAGCGCCGTAACGGCCCATTTGGTAGCGCAATAGGACGCAATTTCCTTTTCAAAATGTCTTCCCCATCGAGACGTGAAATTCACGATAACCCCACGCCTTTGTTTGATCATCATTGGAGCGAAATGGCGTATAACGTGAAATACCCCTTTAATATTGATATCAATTTCTCGAGAGAAAGACCTGCTGTCGGCGCTATAAAGTGGACCTTTGTTATTTATAATAGCTGCGTTGTTCAATAGTATATAAGGATGTTGATGCTTTGAAGCAAGACGCCGGGCCCACGCCGCTACTTCCGAATTCAAGGCGACATCCACCTTTTGAAAATCATGGGCCGGATAGATGAACTGCAGCTTGGCGATTTGGCTTTTTGTGCGGGCGCACCCACATACGGTATGGCCAAGCCGGATGAACTCGTCAACCATAGCACGGCCAAGCCCACGGGTAACCCCAGTAATTACAACGGTTAATGGTTCACTCTTTGAAATAGCCATCACGTTACCTGGTTTTTTCGATTGATTACTTAGCTGCCCAAAGAAGTTCCCTTATTTGGTTTGAGTGTGACGCGAAGACTAGTCGCAGAGTTTTTTATGCCGGTCAAGAAGTCATTTTACAAAAAAAGATATTTAGTAAAATTGAATGTGTGGCCAAAAACAAGTGGACTACGAACAGTAGATTTACACTCACTTTACGAGAAAAATCGATTGGTCAGTCCTTCCGGTAGCTTGATTGTTGATGTTGAGATAAATGTTTCCCAGTACCGCGAAAGCTTTGTAGATTTAATAGCGTTTTTGCTTAGGGAAATCACACAAAGGGCCGGAACACAGTCTCTTATAAACCCGCCTTAGGCACGACTCTAAGGCAATAACTATTTTCGTTGCGCCGCCATTTATTTCTTAGAAATTCCAGGGCAAAGACATAGCGGCATGTTTCTTTCGGTGTCTGTCACGCCTTTCGTTTTCTATATTGTCGAATCTGGCTAGTTCGCTCATGCCGAGCCGCCATTCCGCAGTGCTTATGGATGGTCAAGGTCTAATTGCCGCTCACATCCCAGCCACTACCTGAACATTGAATAGCCACTACGCAGTTAACCATTACTCTTCTTCGGCACCCGTTTGCGTTCGCCTTTTTCCTGCGTGGGAACACTTTGTTCGGCCCCGGGCAATTTCGGTTCCGGCAAATTTCCCGCTTCATACTTGGCGCGGCTGTAGGAATTGCTGGCGTCCGGCAATTGCGGCGGCGCGGCGGCTTTGTCGTCGTCAAAGCGAAAGGCGGACACCATGTCGCCGAAAGTTTTGCGCCGCCAATCGCTGATGTTTGGCTCTTTCACGCCGGTGAATTTTTCCAGGAATTGCAAAATGGACGTGTGGTCGAGCGGCTCGCTGCAAACCCATCCGCCCGCTGTCCACGGCGAAACGATGATGCACGGGACACGAAAGCCTCCGCCGATGGGCAGGTCTTTGATGAATTCATGCGGCGTGCCGGGCGGCGGCGTGGGCGGAGCGACGTGGTCGAACAGGCCATCGTTTTCATCGTAGTTGAGAATGAACGCGGTCTTCGCCCAGACTTCGGGATTGGCGGCGATGGCATCAATTTTTTTTGCGACGAACGCCGCGCCCGCCGCGGGCATGTATTCGGGATGCTCCGATTCATAACTCGTCGGGATGATCCACGAGACGGCGGGCAGCTTGTCGTTCATGGCGTCGTATTCAAATCTGCCTTCGGGCGAGCGCGTCATACCTTTGAGGCGCAACGGGGAATTGTCGCCGGATTCGCGATACTGTTTGAAAAGTTCGAGCACGTCGCATTCGAAATTGTCGTCCTGCTGATACACTTTCCAACTCACGCCGGCCTTTTCGAGACGCTCGGGATAGGTTTTCCAGCGATAGCCTTCCTCGGGCGCGACATTGCGGGTCATGGGGCCGCCGTATTTGCCATCGGGATCCACCATGCCGGTCATCCAATACATGCGATTCGGCCAGGTGGGACCGAGCACGGAACAATGATAGGCATCGCAAATCGTGAAAGCCTCGGCGAGCGCGAATTGAAAGGGAATATCCGCGCGCGTGTGATAACCCATGATGTAAGGCGCATTCTTGCCGTCCACTTTTCGATGCGCGGGCATCCAGTTATCCATCTTGCCGTCGTTCCACGCCTCATGTTGCGGACCCCACGAGTGGCTGGTGGAGGGAATTTTCTGCGCGCTCGTGTTACGCGTGTCCAGGTGAAACGGCAATAAATAACCGTTGGGATTTTGCGGGTCGGGTTGGTGAAAAACGGATTTGCCGGTTGAAAGCGTCAAGGCATTGGGATCATCAAATCCACGCACGCCGGCCATCGTGCCGAAATAATGGTCGAAGGAACGGTTCTCCTGCATGAGCAGGACGACGTGCTTGATGTCCTTGAGCGAGCCGCGGCGCGGAGGTTCCTGCGCGAGGACGCGTCGCAAATTCGGCGGAAGAATGGAAGACGCGGCCGCAAGTGCCGCCAGGCGCGCCGCTGAACCGAGCAAACGGCGGCGGGTCATTTTAAATGCGGTGGAATCCTGGATGGCTCGTTCAATTTTGTTTTTCATGCGAGATGAATAAATTGTAATTCAAACTTTGAGTTACTTTCAATGAGTAACTCACCATCAGAACGCCTTTAACGTAGCTCCACTAAATGCCAGGGTTGAGCGGCAGTTCAGCTGAATTAACCCTGCGGCAAGGCAGCGCCGCTTCGCCTTGCGGGCGTATTTTTTTCTCGCTCGTTACCCGGTGCGGACACACACTGGATACATGACCAAAAATAAATCGTCGTTCGCGCTTGCCGGACTGGTTTGTGGCCTGCTCGCGCTGCCGTTTTGTTTGACCGCCGCCGATATTATCGCGCCCGGTGCCAAGCTCGAGAAACTTTCCAGTGACTTTTTGTTTACGGAAGGCCCGACATGCGACGCACAAGGAAATTTATTTTTCACGGATCAGAATACTAATCGCATCATGGAGTGGAGCGTGGATGGGAAACTTTCCACCTTCATGCAACCCTCCGGTCGCGCGAACGGAATGTATTTCGATGGCAAGGGCAACCTGATCGCGTGCGCTGACGAAAAAAATGAGTTGTGGTCCATCGCTCCCGACAAAACGGTGAAGGTGCTCATCAAGGATTATCAGGGGAAAGATCTCAACGGCCCGAACGACGTCTGGGTGTCGCCGAACGGGGACATGTATATCACGGACCCGTTTTATAAACGCTCCTGGTGGGACCACACGACGATGCAACTGGATTCTGAGCAGGTTTATTTTCTTTCCGCAGACGGAAAAAAATTAGTGCGGATCACCGACGATTTGAAGAAGCCTAATGGCATCACCGGCACCCCCGACGGCAAAAAACTTTTCGTGTCGGACATTGGCGCGGGCCGCACCTATTCGTACGACATCCAACCTGACGGTTCGCTCGCGAATAAAAAACTTTTTTGCACGATGGGTTCCGATGGCATGACCATTGACGACCGCGGCGATATATATATTACCGGCCGCGGCGTAACGGTATTTGATAGGGACGGAAAAAAAATCGAGCACATTGACGTGCAGGAACCGTGGACAGCGAATGTCAGCTTCGCGGGCAAGGATCATCAAACGCTTTTCATCACCGCCAGCACGGGGCTGTATTCCATTCGCATGGATGTGAAGGGCGCAAATCCCTCAAAGTAACCGCACCTCGCCATCAGGTTGGGAGAATTCCACCGCGAGTTTGATTATCTTTAGCGAATTCCATCAGGGAATGCCGCGGTTGATTTGAGTCTCTTCGACAAGTTTGGCAACCGCTCCTTTAAGCGCCGCGAGGTTTTCTTGATTTTGCCGAAAGCGATGCTTGCGTTTCACCGCGAGGATGATCACGCCAATGATTCCAACACCATAGAAACAAATGGCCAAAATACTGATACCCCACGCGAAACCTTCCCACCAGGGCGGCGATTGCACAACCAGGCTTTGCATGACCGCATTGAAATGGTCCAGCGTGCTCGTATTATGATTGTAGATCGCGAGATAAGGCCCGCGTTCCTGGCCTCTGAGTATGCCCCAGATGACAGTGACGCAATGCCCCTTTCGGATGGCAACATTGGCGTTTGTCAGTTCGATGGCCTGTTCTCGCCCCGTCACGTCTTTCAGGAAAAATTGGTCATGCGTCTCGCTGCTGGAGGAAATCGAAACGGGGTTGTTTTGACCGGATCCCACATTATAACCGCCCCCACTGCTGGAGACCTGGGTGGAAGTCCATTTCTTTTCGTCCACGACTTCGCCAGTGAACGTGTGCAATTCAATGTGCTGTTGTCCTATCGTAACGCTTTGTGCGGAAGACATAAGAGTTAGGGTGGCTTGTTCCGCCGCCCGGAACGATTCTTGTCTTGTGGCTTTTAAAAGTCAATTCGAAGCGCTGGCAAGTTCAAAAAAATAATTGGTGAATGGACCGTGAGGGAATCCTTGAACAGTGGTGCACCCAAGAGGAGTTGAACCTCTAACCTTCTGATCCGTAGTCAGACGCTCTATCCAATTGAGCTATGGGTGCAGCCAAGAGCCCCAAAATTTACAAACCCCCCGGCTTCAGCGCAAGTTTTTTGTGTGGCTAAGAACTGTTCGAGATTTGCAGCCAGGGCAGCTCGTTTATTCCTCACTGCTTCCAAGACGGGCGAGCACGCTGAAATCTTCCAGTGTCGTGGTGTCGCCCTTGATCTCTGCGCCAGACGCGACTTGCTTGAGCAGGCGGCGCATGATTTTTCCCGAGCGCGTTTTCGGCAATGCTTCGGCGAAACGGATGTCGTCGGGTTTCGCCACGGGACCGATTTCCTTGCCCACATGCGCACGCAATTCATCACGCAATTTTTGATCGGCCACGACGCCCGTTTTGACGGTCACGAAGGCAACGAGCGCCTGGCCTTTCAATTCATCCGGACGACCCACGACCGCAGCCTCGGCAACTTTTTGATTGCTCACGAGCGCGCTTTCAACTTCAGCCGTGCCGATGCGATGCCCGGCGACATTGAGCACGTCGTCAATACGGCCCACGATCCAAAAATATCCATCGGCATCCTGTCGGCAACCGTCACCGGTGAAGTAACTGCCCTTAACCTCGCTCCAATACGTTTCCTTATACCGCTGCATGTCGCCCCAGATTCCACGCAACATGCTCGGCCAAGGTTTGCGAATGACAAGTTTGCCGCCGCTATTTTTTGGCACCGCCTTGCCTTGGTCATCCACGACTTCGGGCAGCACGCCGAAAAATGGCAGCGTAGCCGTGCCGGGTTTTGTCGGCGTCGCGCCGGGCAACGGCGTGATCATGATCGCGCCGGTTTCGGTTTGCCACCAGGTATCCACAATCGGACAACGCTTGCCGCCGATAACTTCGTGATACCAAATCCACGCTTCGGGATTGATGGGCTCGCCGACCGTGCCCAGCAAACGCAGCGAACTCAAATCATGTTTCTTCGGCCATTCGATTCCCCACTTCATGAATGCACGAATCGCCGTCGGCGCCGTATAAAGCACGCTCACGCCGTATTTCGCCACGATGCGCCAGAAGCGATCCGGCTCCGGAAAATTCGGCGCGCCTTCGTACATGAAACTCGTCGCGCCATTCGCCAGCGGCCCGTACACGACATAGCTGTGGCCCGTGACCCAGCCGACATCCGCGGTGCACCAATAGACATCGGTATCGCGCAAGTCGAAGACATACTTCGTGGTCATCTTCGCGCCGAGCAGATAGCCGCCGGTGGTGTGCAAAATTCCCTTGGGCTTGCCGGTCGAACCGCTGGTGTAAAGAATGAACAACGGCGATTTGCTATCCATTTTTTCAGCCGGACAATCCGCGCTCACCTGTTCCATTTCGCGATGCCACCACACGTCGCGCCCCTCCTGAATGCGAATGTCATTATTCGCGCGCCGGAGCACGATGACCTTCTCGATGGTCTTCGCGAGCAACTCGCCTTGCGCGTCCTTGATCGCCAGCGCGTCATCCACATTTTTCTTGAGCGGAACAACCGCACCGCGGCGAAAACCTCCGTCGGAAGTGATAACCATTTTCGCCTGGCAATCAAAAACCCGGTCCGCCACCGACTGCGCGCTGAACCCGCCGAACACCACCGAGTGGATCGCGCCCATTCGCGCACAAGCGAGCATGGCAATCGCCGCCTCGGGCACCATCGGCAAGTAAATAATGACCCGGTCGCCCTTCTTCAAGCCATTGCGCTTGAGCACATTAGCGAACAAACAAACCTCGCGATGCAACTGCTTATAAGTCAGCGTACGCTCCTCGCCCGGAATTCCCGCCCCTGCGGGCTCGCCTTCCCAAATAATCGCCGCCTTATTGGCCGTCGGCGTGTTGAGATGCCTGTCGAGACAGTTGTAACTCACGTTGAGCTTGCCGCCGACGAACCATTTTGCGAACGGCGCTTTCCATTGCAGCACTTTTTTCCACGGCGCGAACCAGACCAGTTCATTCTTCGCCTGCTTCGCCCAAAATTTTTCCGGCGACTTGATGGACTCGTTGTAAAGCTTGCGATACTCCGCCATGGATTTGACATGGGCGCCGGCGGAAAAACTTTTTGCGGGAGCGAATACGCGTTCCTCGTGGGACAGCGAAGTGATGTTGGTCGGTTTTTCGGTTGAGGCCATAATGTTGGATGTAACTCGCAACATTTAAGTGGCCCACGCTGGCCGCGTCAATCGCAGATGAAGGCATTTTTAATGGGAGGGCGAGCGTACTCGCGAGCCGTAATTAATAAGCTTCATTAGAAGCATCATGTTTAAAGAACCCAAACTCCATCCCGATTTGCGCTGTTCACAACGCGGATTTTGGCTTAAATTCGCGGAGTATGGCGGACATCGTCCTCGCAACGCTCAACGCAAAATATATCCATGCCGCATTTGGTTTGCGTTACCTGCTCGCCAACCTCGGCGGCTTGCGTTCGCGGGCGAAGTTGCTTGAATTCGACATCAACCAGCGGCCCATCGAAATCGCCGAAACGCTGCTCGCCGAAAATCCGCGCATCCTCGGCCTCGGCGTTTACATCTGGAACATCACTCCAACCACAGAACTAGTCTCCACGCTCAAACGTCTGCGCCCCGACCTCATCATTATTTTGGGCGGCCCCGAAGTCAGTTACGAAACCGAGCATCAGCCGATCGTTCGTCAATCCGACCACGTCATCACCGGCGAGGCCGACCTCAAATTCGCCGAAGTGTGTGGCCGTTTGCTCGCCGGAGAAACCTCGCTGCCGAAAATCATTCCTGCCGAATTGCCGGTGCTCGATAAAATTGTCGCGCCGTACGATTTGTATGACGAGCGGGACGTGGCGCATCGCATTATTTATGTGGAGGCTTCGCGCGGATGCCCATTCACCTGCGAATTTTGCCTCTCGTCGCTGGATATTCCCGTGCGCCAATTCCCGCTCGCGCCGCTGCTGAAAAATCTGGAGGAATTATTGCGCCGGGGCGTGCGGCAATTCAAATTCGTTGACCGCACCTTCAATCTAAATCTCGCGACCAGCAAAGCTCTGCTGCAATTTTTTCTCGACCGTTATGAGCCCGGCCTGTTCGTGCATTTTGAAATGATACCCGACCGTCTGCCCGAAGCGTTGCGCGAAATCATCGCCAGGTTTCCGCCGGGCGCGCTGCAATTTGAAGTCGGCATCCAAACTTTCAATCCGCACGTCTCGCAACTCATCAGCCGCCGGCAGGATTACGACCGGCTCGCGGATAATTTCAAATTCCTGCGCGAACACACCGGCGTGCATGTGCATGCCGATTTGATCGTCGGCCTTCCCGGCGAATCGCTGGAAAGTTTTGGCCAGGGCTTTGACCGTTTGCTGGCGCTCGGGCCGCAGGAAATCCAGGTGGGAATTTTGAAGCGGCTGCGCGGCACCCCGATTGTGCGCCACGACGCCGAATGGGAAATGGTTTATCACGAGCATCCGCCTTACGAGATTTTGCAGACAAAGTTATTGAACTTTTCCGAGTTACAACGGCTGCGCCGGTTCGCGCGATTCTGGGATTTGATCGGCAACAGCGGAAATTTTGTCACCGCCGCACCGCTGATTTGGCGGGATGCGCAATCGCCGTTCAAAGAGTTTTTGCGGCTTTGCGATTGGTTGCATGAAAAGTTCGGGCGGCGGCATGGCATTGCGCTGGCGCAACTTGGCGAAGCCTTATTTGAATTTTTGGTGGAAGAGAAAAAAATGCCAGTGGACATCGTGGCATCGGCGATTTGGCAGGATTATCAGGCGGGTGGGCGAAGTGACAAGCCGTTGTTTTTGCGGCCGCATTTGCCGGACGTGATCGTGTCACGAAGAGACAAGGCGCGGGTGAAAGTTCCCAAACGGCAGGAGCGGCATCTCGCGCAGAAAGTGGCAGTCGGCAGCTAGGATTTCGACTCGGCGTTTTTCCCCATCGGACGCACGGGACGCATTTTTGAATTCATGTTGATCAAATTGAGCCGGCGCTGGGCGGCAAACGCCTGGGCGGAATGCGGAAATTCGTGGATCAATCGTTCCAAAGTTTTTTTGGCTTCCGGGCCTTCGCCAAACTGTTTTATTTGCCACGCAGCCAGAAGGGCAAGCCATTCGGCGACTTTACGCTCCGGCTGCTCCGGTATTCCCAGAAGCAATTCGACCTGCTCGATGGCGAGTTCGAATTTTTCGAGTTGGTCGGCAAAAAGTTTGGCGAGTTTCTCGCGGGCGGCGATGTCGTTGGGATCGGCGTTGAGTTTTTCAATCAGTTGATTGATCGAGGTCATCGCCGCTTCGCGCGTCTTGGCGCTGGCGTGCGGCGCATCCGGTTCATCAAGGCTGTCATTGAGCGCGGGCATGGCGATCTTTTGTGGTTTTGATTGCTCATCAAACTCGGCGCGCGATGCGGGAATTTGATTGATGCGCTGGCGCGCCATGAACGCCAGATGAGTTCCCGTAACACGCTCGCAAAGGTCTTCTAGCACCCGCCGCGCGGAAACGGGATCGCTGCCAAAATGCAAATACCAATCCGCCAACTTTTGAAGTGCCAGGGAAACTTGCGAAGGCGTGGTCGCCGAATCGCCGCAAATTTCGTAAATGGTTCTTTCGGCTTCCGACAAGTCGTGATATTGGCGCGCGTAAAGTTCGGCGAGCATCATCCAGCCATCAAAATCATTTTCAACTTTCTCCAATTCGCCGATGATCGCCATTTCCGCTTCCGCATATTTGCCGAATTTTATTTTGCCGATGGCGCGGGAGTAGGCAGGCGCGGGAACGCTCATATTCGCGGTGTTCAACAAATATTGAGTGAGTGGCCATGCCCAAAGCACCGCGCCGCAGCCGACACCGTACCAGCCGCTGACCGCCCAGAAGATCAACGCCAGCAGCAGCAGCACCGGCCCCCACACAATGAGCGCGATGATGAAGTCATCCGTATTTTTCGCGCGCTTGAACAGGCTGGTGAGAAACCAGCCGAAGCTCAGCGCGCCCCAATAAGAAACGATCGGCACCGCTGCGAACAAGGTTTGGAACACGAGAGCCTCGGCGTAAAAACCTTTTGCGCGCAGGTTCGCGACGAAGGGATTGAGCGGCGGGAGAAAAGGCAATGGGCCCCAGTTTAACATCAGCCAGATTGCGACCGGCGCGCCAATGCCGCGCACGAACCAACCCAGGAACCAGCGGCGCGTATATTCCGCGGAGATTTCGTGAAACTCCCGGCAATAGAACGCCACCAGCGCCACGATGCCTCCCAACATCAGAGTTGTAATCAGGAGCAATGCCATTTCGACTTCCCGCGCGCGCGGGTGATTCTGCCTATCCGGTCTTGGGCGTCATCCCCAGGTGCGCTTGAAAAAATTTGTAAATTTCCATCGCGGGTTTGCGCGGCGCGATAATGCCATGTCCGCCGGGGACAATCGCCAGATGCGCCTCCACTCCCGCGTTGGTCAACGCGTCATACAATAGTTGACTCTGTGAAACTGGCACAAGTTTGTCCTGCGCGCCATGAAGAATATAAAATGGCGCCGAGTCCTTGGTCACATAACGAACCGGATTGGCCAGCGCGGCATTGGCAAGCTCGCTGTTCACCGGGCCGCCCAAAAATTTGGCCACGTCCGTATCCGGACTCACGCGCAGGCTTTCTTCCGTGACCAATTTGTCCAAATCCGTCGGCGGATAAAATGCGCACACCACTTGGACCTTGCTGGAATAATTTAAATTGCCGCCCACGTCGCCCTCCAATTCCTTCACCCCCGCCGTCGTGCCAAGCAGGGCCGCGAGATGCCCGCCGGCCGAAGCGCCGAACACGCCGATGTGATCGGGATCGAGATCGTATTTATCGGCGTGCGCTCGCAGCCAGCGGATGACGCCCTTGCAGTCATAAATTTGCGCGGGATACGGAGCGACGCCACTCAAGCGGTAATTGATGCTGACAATCGCCAGATTTTGCGTTGCCATGAAACCGATGTAGCAGGGATCCTTGCTGCCCGATTTCCACGAACCGCCGTGGATCCACACCACCACCGGCAATTTTCCAATCGGTTGTTTCGGCGAATAGATGTCGAGCAAAAGCGAATTCGTGCCGACGCGGGCGTATTCAATATTCGCTTCGTGCTTTACCGAATCGGGCAAACGCGGAACGCAACCGGCCACCAGCGCCAGTGCGAATAGCATCAAAGCCAGCCGCGCGAAATATTTTTTAGCCATATAATAAGTGCAACCGCCTTTCTTGAATTTCCAAAACCGCGGCCAAACGATGCGCGGTATTATTTTTCAAATAAATAGTGAGAAACCAGCCACTCTTTACCGCCATTGTAACCCCATAATTCGGCGCAAGCCATGTAAAAGATGCGCCAGTAAGCCCACCACTTCGATTCCTGGTCCGCGCCGTAGGTTTCCGCAAAAATCGGGCGGATTTCGTCCTCGTTGCTGTCCATGTTGGTGAGCCACGCTTCGGCGGTTTTTTGATAATGCACGCCGCTGACGCGCCAGTGCTCGGCGATTTTCAAATCCTTTTGGAAATAGAGCAGCAGATCGTCGCTCGGCATGATGCCGCCGGTGAAAAAATATTTCGCCATCCAATCGGAATCGTCGCGCGCGATGAAATGATAGGCAAAATCGCGATGCGTAAAGATATGAACAAATAATTTTCCATCCGGCTTCAGCCAGCGCGCGATGTTGCCCAGGAGCTTTTCGTAATTCTTCATGTGCTCGAACATCTCAACAGAAATCACGCGATCGAATTTTTCTTCGATGTCGAAACGATTCATGTCGCAGGTGAGGATGCGCAGGTTTTTCAGTCCGCGCCGTTTACATTCGGCATCAATGTGCAATTTTTGCGTCGCGGAATTCGAGACGCCGGTGATGCGGCTGTTGGGATAATTTTCTGCCAGCCACAACGACATCGAACCCCAGCCGCAACCGAGTTCGAGCACGTCCTGGCCATCGGCGAAGCGGGCACGTTCGCAGGTAAGCTTGAGCATGGTTTCCTCGGCTTCGTCGAGCGTGTGGACACCGTCAGGATAATAAGCGCCGCTATATTTGAGGCGTTTGCCGAGACAGAGTTGATAGAAGCGCGTGGGGACTTCGTAATGTTGTTCGTTGGCGGCTTTGGTTTCGATGGCGATGGGACTGGATTTCAAATCCGCGATGAGCGCCAGCAGCCGCGCCTGCTGCGCCTCGACGCCGCCCTCGCTTTCTTCGCGCAGGCGTTCGGCAAGCAGGCGGCGAATGCCAACCCGGATCAAATAATCCGGAACCACGTCTTTTTCCAACAGAGCATCAAGCGCCATAAAACATCTCCAGTTTTGAATCCAAATCAGCCTTTGCGAAACCACGGCACGAACGCGCTCGTGGTCTTTTGATATTGGCGATATTCATCGCCGCGATTTTTCACGGACAACTCCTCGGTCATCGGTATGCCGGTGACCTTGAGCAGAAAGAACAGCATGAGCGCGGGGCAATAAACGGTGATCCAACCCCACGGCGAACCGAGCGCGAAAATGAAATAACCCATCCAGATCAACCACTCGAAAAAATAATTGGGATGCCGCGAGTAATGCCACAAGCCCGCCTGGCAGACATGGCCTTTGTTTTTTGGATCGGCCTTGAATTGCTTGAGCTGATGGTCGGACAAACTTTCGCCGCCGAGCGCAATCAACCAGACTGCGACCCCAACCATTTCAAACGCGGAAATTCCTGTGCGGGCATTCATGCACGCCAGCAAAAATGGCACGGATAAAACGATCAGCAAAGCCGCTTGCACCTGAAAAAAGCCAAACATTTTTTGCGCTTCCTGCGCGCCCCATTCCTCGCGCAGTTTGTGGTAACGCTCATCTTCCTTGGGATGCGAGTGTTTCACCCGAGCCGCGATATGCGCGGCCAGCCGCACCGACCAAAGTGTCGCCATGCCGGCGATCAGCCAGCGCCGCGTAAGATCGCCATGCGAAAATGTCGCATAGAAAATAGCGACGGGCGCGAACCCAATGGACCACGCGACATCCACGATCCCAGTATTTTTTATCCGGCGGCTGACGATAAAAGTCACCACCATGAACAACCCGGCAAACACCCAGCCGGTAAAAAATAATTTTAGAAACTCAGTCAGCATGCACAGGTTTGTTGAGGTTCGAAAGTTTCCGCATCGCCGGAAGCAAAATAAAATAAAGCGCCGCCGCAACGAACGGAGCGACCACCACCCAGCCGATAATTCCATGCAAACCCGTCATGCCAAATTCCCGCATGAAATTGGCCGGCGATTCCTTGAATTTTTTCAACAGTTCGGGAATGGAAAACGGCACGCGCTGGGCGCGCGTGATCCATTCACCGATGCGCACATAAACCAGAATCGTCGAAAGCTGCACCGGATACATGAGCCAGTTGACGAGT
Source organism: Verrucomicrobiia bacterium (assembly GCA_036268055.1). NCBI lineage: Bacteria > Pseudomonadati > Verrucomicrobiota > Verrucomicrobiia > Verrucomicrobiia bacterium. Next base: position 439,481 of record DATAUW010000017.1, read on the forward strand.
TGGATGATAGGCTGATTGAGCTTGAGCGCGAAGGCAACCAGCCCGCACAGCAGGGTAGTGCTGCCCATGATGGGAAACATCGCCAGCGTCACGCCAAGGGCAATCGTAAGTGAAACTTTTTCCGGCGTGATGCCTTGTTTGAGTTGCCCAACGATAACATCCACAACCCGCCGCTGCCAGAATGACCTGGCGTCAGGAACTTTTGGTTCGGCGGTCGTCGCGGGCATGGCGTGAGCGATTACATCAACGTGGCGTTGTTGGCGCGCGTGAAAATGGCCTGCACGACGCTGATGTTGCGCATCGCGAACGCCGCTTCGCAGTAACACAAATAATAATTCCATTTGCGGATGAAGCGTTCGTCGAAGCCAAGCTTGAGAACCTCTTCGCGGCGCTGATTGAAGGACGTATGCCAGCGCTTGAGCGTCTCGGCGTAGAACAATCCCATATCAGTGAGGTCGTGCATGAACATGCCGCCAGTGTGGCAGACAGCTTCATTCACGCGATTAATGGAAAGCAGGAGCGAGCCGGGAAAAATATGTTTCTGAATCCAATCCACATTTTTGCGCAGCGAGTCGTAACGCGCATCCGGGCACGTGATCATCTGCACTCCGAGCAGCCCATCGCGTTTCAAAAGCCGCTGGCATTTGCCAAAATAAGTTTCGAGATAAGCGTCTCCAACGGCTTCGAGCATTTCAATGGACGCAATCTTATCAAACTGCCCTTCCAACAAACGATAATCCATCAACTTAATATCCACCCGGTCCGCGATGCCTTCGCGCTGAAACAATTCCCGCGCATATTTAAACTGCTCATCGGAAATAGTAATAGTCGTCACGCGACAGCCATAATTTTTTACGGCGTGACGGCTGAACCCGCCCCAGCCGCTGCCGATTTCGAGAACATGTTCGCCGGGTTTGATGCGCAGCTTGCGGCAGAGCCGGTCATACTTGGCAGTCTGGGCCTCCGCAAGGCTTTGCCCCGGCGATTCAAAATACGCCGACGAATAAGTCATCGTGGAGTCGAGGAACAACTTATAAAATTCGTTGCCGAGATCGTAATGCTCCTGAATATTGCGCCGGCTGGTCGTGAGACTGTTGGGCCGGAGCAGGTGCAGCGCGCGATTATATTTGCCCAGCAAATTGATGATAAATTTTTTGCTCTGCGACCCCGACATCGCTGGAGAATTTTCGACATTCAGCACAAACCACGAAATAACCTGCGTGATGTTGTCAGTGTCCCAATCCCCATCCACGTAAGCCTCGCCAAAACCAATGTCGCCGAACAACACGCAGCGTTTAAAAAAATCCCAGGTCAGAATGCGCACCTGCGCTTCAACCCTCGCGCCGGGCTGCCCGATAACGCGGCGCGAACCGTCGGGCAATTCAAGATGCAGGCAGCCAAGCGTCATGCGCTCAAGCGTTTGCATGATGATGCGCGCATAAAAAGGCAGCGGCATGCGCGCGGCAGAAGTCGCGATCGGCTGATTGAGCGTGGCGGTGGTGTGCTGGTTCATTTGGCTCTCCCGGTTAAGGTTGGGTGCGGATTCAAGACGTCAGACTGCATCGCTGGATTTTCGGCTTTGCGATAGAACGGAATTTTTTTCAAGTAAAGCAACAGCGCGTGCCAGTGGATGAGAAAAATCACCTTGAGCGTGACCAGCGGGTATTTCACCGTGAACCACGCGAGCCGCGCGTTCGTCAACTCCGCGCGCTTGCCCGCAAGCGTGCTCAACAAAACCCGGTCCGCGCCATCGCGATCATCAATATGAATTTCCAAATTGTCGCCAGGAATTTTCAATTTGAAATCAAAGCTGAGATCAAGGCTTGAAAACGGCGAAACATAAAAAAGTTTTGTGGTAATTTTGCGGAACGTGCCTTTCGCATCCAACTCCGCGCCGCGAAGGAGAAAAAGTTTCTTTTCGCGAAATGTATTACCAACTTCCGCGACTGCACAAACCGGCGCGCCCGCAGTATCAAAACAAAAATAAAATGAAACCGGATTGAAAATATAGCCAAGTGTGCGCGGCAAAGTGAGAAGCATGATACGGCCATTAGGATCGAACTCGATACCGTTGCGGGAAAGATAATCGAGCACGCTTTGCCGAATAGGACCGGCGCTTTGCGGCATGTGATCGGCGTCGCGGAATTCGTAAAGGTTGCGGCGATTGCGGCTAAAGAAAAATATTTTTTTCGCCACGTGATCCACCTCGTTCAGGTCGAGATAGAACATGAAAATAGTGTGATTGAAATAATGCTCCTTGGGCGCGAGGCGATGGTGCATCACCGAACATTCATAAAGGCAGGAGTTCACGACCACACTCCTTGGGCGAGCAGACGCGACAGATCGAGCGACGACGTGAAGGCGTCCTCGTGGAAACCGTAGCGAAAATAACTGCCGCAAAAAAATGTATTGCTCATGCGCTGATTGAGCCGCGGCAATTCCGATTGCGCGCGAATCGCACCCAGGCTGAACACCGGGTGATCGTATGAGATACGCTTGAGCACACGATCTGGATGAATCTTTTCCGCCCCATTGATGGAAACGAAATAATTCTGCTTTTGAGAAACGCCTTGGAGGCTGTTCATCCAATAAATCGTCGAAGGTGAAACCCCTCCATCCGCGTTTTTATCAATGCGATAATTCCACGACGCCCAGCACATTTTGGTTTTGGGCATCACGCTCGCGTCGGTGTGAAGGGTCGCGATGTTTGGTTGATATTTGAATTCGCCCAACACGGCGCGTTCCTGCGCATCGGCATCGGAGAGCAGTTGCAACGCTTCGTCAGCGTGGCAGGCGAAGATAACTTTGTCGTACGTTTCTGAACGGCCATCGCGCGAAATGATTTTCACCTTGCCGCCTTCGCGGACGACCTTCGCTGCGCCGCTTTGCAACTTCAAACGATCGCGAAAAGGCGCGGTGATTTTTTGCACGTAAGATTTTGCGCCGTTGACGACCGTGAGCCACGGGTGCTGCGTGTGCAGGCCGAGAAAACCATGATTGTGAAAAAAGCGCAGCAACGTCATCGCGGGAAACTCGAGCATCAAATCAGGCGGCGTGGACCAGACGGCAGCGCTCATCGGGACGAGATAAAGATGCAGAAAATCGTCGCCATATTTGCGCGTGCGGACGTAATCGCCGACGTTCATCGCGGCGTATTCGGATTGATTGAGCGCGGCGACGGCTTCCTCGTTGAAACGATTTATTTGCCGGATCATCCGCCAGAAGCGCGGGCTGAAAAGATTGCGGCGCTGGGCGAAAAGGTGGTTCAGGCTGGTGCCGCAGAACTCGAGGCCGGAAGACAAATGTTGCACGCTGAAGGACATCGAAGTGGGTTTTACGGCCACGTTCAATTCCCGAAATAGGCGGGTCAGGTTCGGATAAGTGACTTCGTTATACACCATGAAACCGGTGTCAATCGGCACGGCGATATTGCCTTCGTTGACCGTAATCGTGTTCGTATGGCCGCCGGCGTAATCATTTTTTTCGTAAAGCGACAGGTCGTAATGCGGATGCAAAAAATACGCGCAACCCAGCCCGGCAATGCCTGTCCCGATGATCGCAAGCTTCGTCACAACCGTCAGGCACGGTGATTGGCCACGGACGCGGAACTATTCGGTTTCAACGCCGGTGCCTGATACGCCGAGATCGGCACGGGCTTCAAGTTCCAAATGATGCCCGTCCAGGAAATCGCCTTGAGCACGTAATAAGAAATATCCACTTCCCACCAATAGAAACCCTGGCGCGTGGAACTCATGTAGCGATGGTGATTATTGTGCCAGCCTTCGCCGAGCGTGATGAGCGCGAGGATCAAACTGTTGCGGCTGTTGTCGCTGGTTTCGTAGCGGCGTTTGCCGAGGAGATGCGCGAGGGAATTAATGGAAGACGTGGCGTGGAACAAGGCGGTCGTGCTGATAAAAAAGCCCCAGACCAAAAGCTGGTTGCCGGTCACACCGAGGCTCGGCTTGAAGACGTAGAGCAGATGGCCAACAAACGCGAGCAGCACCGCGAGCACGATGGGAACGAGTGAGTCGAAGCGATTGAGGAAAACGAGTTCGGGATATTTTGCAAGGTCGCGGACCTGATTGTAATCGGTGGGAAAGTTGCGCGCGCTCGTGATCCAGCCGATGTGCGACCACCAGAACCCGCGCTGGTTCGGTGAATGAACATCGCATTCTTCGTCGGAGTGCTGATGATGATGACGGTGTTGATACGCCCACCAAAGCGGCCCGCGCTGGACAGCGGAAGCGCCCACCAGAGCGAAGAGGAATTGAACCAGCCGCGAGGTATGAAAAGTTTTGTGCGAAAAATAGCGGTGATAAAATCCGGTGATGGCGAACATGCGCGCGAGGTATAAACCGATGGCCACGCAAACGGAAATCCAACTCCAATGAACCCAGATGACGCCGAGACAACCGAGATGCAAAATGACGAAGGGGATGGTCCGCACCCATTCCACGCGATCCGGTTTCGCCTTGATCGCGGCGGTATCTTCGTTTCCAAAATCGGAGTCCACCCACTGGACCACGGAAATAAAGCTCGCCTTAAAAAATGGTTTTAAACGGTCCATAATTTCAAATCCGCCCGAATCACCTCATAAAACACCAACCCGTCCGCAATGAATTCGTTTGAAACCGGCTTTTGGATGCAATAATTGGACGGGAGTATAGGGTTGCCAAAAAATATAACAAGCACTACCGGCAATAACTTACGGAAGAAAATGAGTGCGCTGGGAAGACATTGCGGTGAAGCCAGGGAAGGCGAAAATCAGTCTATCCGCCCAGCCTTTTCACGGGCTGAACGGATGCTGACAACGATTGCAAGCCGTTGATTAAAGCTGTTTTGGCGGGACTTGCCAGGTGCCGCCGAGGGATTTGATCAAAGCCACGGTCGTGACCAGTTGATCACCGTGAAGGCGGACAGCGGTGCGTTGGAGATCGAGCGCGGCGTTTTCCGCCGTGGCCACTTCGAGATAAGTCACCAAGCCGGCGCGGTAACGGTTGTTGGCGATGTCCAAAGTCTTTTCGGCAGATTGAAGTGCGGCGGCTTCAGCTTCGTTTTCCACAGCAAGCAAGCGCTGGCCGGCGAGGTTGTCTTCCACTTCGGCAAAGGCATTCAAAACATTTTGACGATATTGCGCGACAACTTCGTCATAGACCGCTTGAGTCCGTTTTAATTCCGCGCGCAACTGTCCGCCTTCAAAAAGTGGAAACGTCACCGATGGGCCGAACGCCCAGATATGACTCGGCCAATCGAACGCCGTGCCCGCGCTGACACTTTGGTAACCCGCCAGCCCGCTCAACTGGATGCGCGGATAAAATGCCGCTTTCGCCACACCGATATTCGCGTTCGCCGAAGCCATGCGCCGTTCCGCCGAAGCGATGTCTGGACGGCGTTCGAGCAATTCCGAAGGCACACCGGCAGGCAAAATCGGCGGAGCGAGAGTCAGGGTTTTCTCCGGCAAATCAAACGAGGAAGCCGGACGGCCGGTAAGAACCGCCAAGGCATGTTCCACTTTCGTGCGTTCAAGCAAGGTCACAGGCAACTGCGCCTCGGTTGTTTTCAAAACCGTTTCCGCCTGTGCAACATCGAGGTCGGTCGCCACACCGCCCGCACGGCGATTGCGTGTGAGGTCGTACGATTTTTGAAACACCTCGACACTCGAGCGCAACAACGCCAACTCGGCATCCAGCGCGCGCAGCGTAAAATAATCCGTGGCCAATTCCGCCTGGATGGAAAGCCGCGTGGCTTCGACATCGTCCGCGCTGGCTTGCGCCGCCGTGCGCGCGGCTTCCACCGTGCGCCGCACGCGTCCCCACACATCCACTTCGTAGCTGGCATCCAGCGGCACAGTGAAATTGTTGTAAGTGTCCGGCAGACCATTGGAGATGCCGTTGATCGGGCGATTCGCGGAATCGCGTTCGCGTGTGTAGGAAGGCGCGAAGGCCACGTGCGGAAAAAGCCCCGACCGATTGATGTCCACGAACGCGCGCGCCTGCTCGAAGACCGCGACGGCTGCCTTCAAATCCTGGTTGGAAGTTGCGGCGTCCGCTTCGAGCCCATTTAACTGGGCGTCCTGAAAAATTTCCCACCACTTGCCCTTGGGAAGATTCGCGCGCGGCTCCGCGATTTTCCATTCGTTGGTGCCGAAAGAATTCGTGTCGCTGGCGTAAGCCGGGGGAACTGCCGCCGAAGGACGTTTGTAATCCGGTCCCACCGCGCAACCCGCCAAACCCACGATCAATGCCGTCGCTGCCAGCGCGCCGGCCCGCCTGCCGTCATTGCTGTTCATTGCGCCTTTTCCGCCACGGGTGTTTCCGCCACGCGCACGGTGATGCCGGAAGTCAACGAGTCCACGGGGTTGATGATGATTTTGTCCTGCGCCGTGATGCCAGAAACAATTTCAACCGTTTTGCCAAAATCGCGGCCGATGCCCACGTTGCGCAATTCCACTTTGTTGTTCGCGCCGACGACGCCGACTTGCATCGCATCGCGAAAGAGCAGGGTGTTCGCGGGCAGCACCAGCGACGGCGCTTGTTTCACGTCAGGAAAACTGACTTCGGCGTAACTGCCGGCGAAGATTTCGTTCTTCGGATTGTTCACTTCGAGTTCGACGAGCAGCGTGCGCGAGGAGGCATCAATGGCCCCGGCGGTGCGAACCACTTTGGCGGTGAAGGTGCGGCCCGGCAATTCCGGCACGGTCAATTCCGCGTCCACGCCGGTGGCGATTCCAGGGGTGGCCGATTGCGGCACGCGAACGAACACGCGCAATTTGCTGGTCTCGGCGAGGCGAAACAATTCCTTGCCCGGCATGATAAGATCGCCGACGTCAATATCACGGGTGGTGATGGTTCCGTTGAACGGCGCGGTGACGTGGCTGAAAGATTGCAAATCCGCGAGCCGTTCCACATTGGCCTTGGCGGTGTCCACGGCGGCGATCTTGAGTTTCAAGTCGCCCTGTTTCTCGGCGTCTTCCTGCGCGCTCACGCTGGAAGTCTTCATTAATTCCGTCCAGCGATCGGCGGTGATCTGCGCGAGCGACTCGGCCGCCTGGGCCTGCACGAGTTCAGCCCGCGCGCCGGTCAACTGCTGATCCAACTCCGGCGTGTCAATATCCGCCAGCAATTTGCCCGCTTCAACCGCCGTGCCAATGTCCACGTACCAATGTTTCACGTAGCCATTGGCGCGCGCGTAAATCGGCGCGGCCACGAACGCCTGGACTTCGGCGGGAAGCTTAAGCGTGGACACAGCGGCACCCGGCGCGGCTGAGACAACCTGCACCGTCGGCGTGGCCAGTTCCACGGTTTCCTTGGCCAGCGCTTGCGTGTGCAGCCAGCGTGGGACGAGCCCGGCGACGACCAGCGCCAATAATAAAATGATGATGCCGATCATCCAGCGGCCAAGTTTTGGCGAAGACGATGGCGAATGCGCGGTGCGGTCACCATTCGACGGGGCGGGCAGGGGTGATTCCATGACAGGAGTTGCTTTGCGTTCCAGTGAGTTCATTTAGTTTATGCAGAAAGAGGTTCGGCGTGTGGCAGCGCTTCGCCGTTCGGGCTGGTGACGGGTTGTTTCTTGTGGCGGTGGACCAGGCTGAAAACAACCGGCACGAAAAACAAGGTGGCAATCGTGGCCACGAACAAACCGCCGATGACCGCTCGGCCAAGCGGCGCATTTTGCTCGCCGCCTTCGCCAAGGCCAAGGCTCATGGGCAGCATGCCGATGACCATCGCGAGCGCGGTCATGATGACGGGGCGCAGGCGGCCCGCGCCGGCGGTGAGCGCGGCTTGCACCGGGCTCATGCCCTGATCCAGATTATTTCGCGCGAACGTCACCACGAGCACGGCGTTGGCGGTGGCGACGCCGAGGCACATGATGGCGCCCATCAATGCGGGAACGCTCATCGTCGTGAAGGTGAGGAACAATCCCCAGATAACGCCCGCCAGCGCGCCGGGCAATGCGCAAATGATGATGAACGGATCCAGCCAGCTTTGGAAATTCACCACCAGCAACAAATAGACCAGTCCGATCGCGCCGACCAAACCGACGCCCAGTCCGACGAAACTTGAGTGCATCGTCTCCGCCGCGCCGCGCAAAATTAATTGGCTGCCGCGCGGCAAACTCTTGCGCGTCTGGTCGAGCAGCGGTTGAAGGTCGCGCAATACGCCGCCCAAATCACGCCCACTCACGCCGCCGAAAATATCCACGACCGGCACGGCGTTGTAATGCGAGAATACGGGAGAATCATTTGTGCGTGTCATGGTGGCGACATTTGCCAGCACTTGTTCGCCTTTGCCACTGCCGCTGACGGGCAAAGAGTTTAGCGCGGTGAGAGAATTGAGCACCCGTTCCGGCGCGCGGGCATTGATCAAATATTGAATGCCATAGACGGTGTTCAGCCAGTAAGCGGGCGTGACCTGGCCGCTGCCGCTGACGGCCAGCAGCACCGCGTTCGCCACGTCGCCTTCCGAAAGGCCGATCTCCTGGGCCTTGGTGCGGTCAATGTCAAAGCGCAACTTGGGCAAGTCGCCGGGTTGCTGGATGCGGATGTCCACCGCTCCGGGAATCTTGCGCATTTTTTCGGCAAGGTCGGCGGCAATCTGCCGGCTCTTGGCGCGGTCCCAGCCGGTGATCTGCACATTCAACGGCGCGGGAATGCCGAAGCTCAACGTCTGGCTGACGATGTCTGCCGGAAGGAAATAAAACATCGTGCCGGGAAATTCGTCGTTCAGGTCATGCCGCAATTTTTCCACATAGCCATCGGTGGAATGATGATGACCCTGTTTCAAGGAAATCAGGATGTCGGAATCGCCCGCGCCGATGAGGCCGTTATTGCTGTAACTAAGCGCGATGGAGGAGTTGGGAATGCCGATGTTGTCGAGCATGCCGACCAGTTCATCCTTGGGAATGACTTTGCGGATGGCATCTTCGATGTCCGCCACGAGGCTGGCCGTTTCTTCGACGCGGGTTCCCGTGCGTGCTCGCAAGTGCAAACGAATTTGCCCAGCATCCACGTTCGGGAAAAAGTCCTGACCGAGAAACGGAACCAGCAAACCGGACGCAATGCACAATGCCAAAAACAAAATCATGAAACCCACGCGCCGCTCAAAGATCGCCTCGAGCAGGCTGCGATAACCTTGCTGAAAACGTGCATACCCGCGCTCGAAGCGGTCCTGAATGACCATGAACGGACGCTTCCACCCGGGTGCGTCTTCGACATGATCGCCGTGCTGGGTATGATGTTCGTAATAGGAAAAATTCCGGTAGAAATACATCACCAGCGTCGGAATCAGCGTGCGGGAGAGAACGTAACTCGCAAGCATCGCGAAAACCACCGCCTCGGCCAGCGGCACGAACAGATAGCGGCCCACGCCCGTGAGGAAAAACATCGGCACGAACACGATGCAAATACAAAGTGTGGAGACGAAAGCCGGCAGCGCAATTTCCTGCGCGCCGTCAAGGATGGCCTGTTGCAGCGGCTTGCCGAGCGACATCTGGCGATGCACATTTTCGATTTCCACCGTGGCGTCGTCCACGAGAATACCCACCGCAAGCGCCAAACCGCCGAGGGTCATCAGATTGATCGTTTCACCGAGCGCGCCGAGGATGATCAGTGAACTGATGACCGAAAGCGGAATCGAGAGCGCTATGATGAACGTGCTGCGCCACGAGCCGATGAACAATAGAATCATGACCGCCGTCAAGGCAGCGGCGACAATGCCTTCCTTCATCACGCCGCTGATGGCCGCGCGCACGAAGAGCGATTGATCGGCAAATTCCTGCACGTCCAGACCGAGTGGAAGCGTCTTCAACATAGTTGGCATGGTCGCCTTGATACCCTTCACCACGTCGAGGGTTGAAGCAGACCCATTCTTGAGAATCGTCAGCAACGCGCCGCGCACACCATCCATGTGAACGATATTTTGTTGCGGGGCAAAACCGTCGCGCACGTGGGCGACGTCATGGATATAGATCGTTGCGCCATTCACCGTCTTGATCGGCAGGTCATTCAGTTCGTCCAGTTGGCGCGTGGTGGAATTCAATTCGATGTCATATTCCGTCGGCCCGATTTTCGCGGTGCCACTGGGCAGAATCAAATTCTGCGCGCTGATGGCATTAACGACATCCTGCGGCGAAAGCCCCTTCGACTTGAGCGCGGACAAATCCAAGTCCACCGAAACCTGCCGCGCACGACCGCCATACGGCCAGGGAATCGCCGCGCCGCGAACCGTGGACAAACCGACGCGCACCTGGTTCTGCGTCATGTCGTAAAGTTCCTGCTCGGAAAGTGTCTTGCTGGTGATGCTGTATTGCAGGATTGGCACAGTCGAGGCGTTATAGCGAATGATCAGTGGCGGCGTGGCGCCCGGCGGCATCTGCTTGAGAATGGTTTGCGCGACGGCGGTGATTTGCGCGACGCCGGCATCCACGGACGAACCCGGCTGCAAAAAGACCTTGATGATGCCCACGCCGTTGTAGGAAGTGGATTCGACGTGTTCGATGTCATTGACCGTCGTGGTCAGCGTGCGCTCGTGATTGTAGATGATGCGCTTTTCAATTTCGCCGGCGTCGAGGCCGACGTATTGCCAGATGATGCTGACGACCGGGATATCAATCGCGGGGAAAATATCGGTGGGCGTGCGCAACAACACGAACGGGGTCAGCAACACCAGGACCAATGCTGCCACCACAAACGTATAAGGCCGCCGCAAGGCTAATCGGACAATCCACATAGCTTTCTCTCAATTTAACGACACCACCGCATTATCCAATAATGAAACGGGGGTGGCCGCAGACCGTTGTCAGGTTTCGACAACTTACATCCGCGACACACTATTAATCGTCTTATTGACCCCGCTTGGCCAATATATGTTTACAATAAGATTGATACTTTGTATGTATCAATCATGGAATTACGGCATTTGCGTTATTTCGTGGCGGTGGCGGAGGAATTGAGTTTTCGCCGCGCCGCCGAGCGTTTGCACCTCGCCCAGCCGCCGCTGAGTTCGCAAATCAAGGCGTTGGAGGATGAATTGGGGATGAGGCTGTTCGATCGTTCTACGCGCACAGTCAAATTAACTCCGGCAGGAAATGTTTTTCTCACGGAGGCGCGCGCGGTGCTCATGGCGGCGGAACGCGCGCAGCAAAATGTCCGCAAGGCCCACCAGGGTTTGCTGGGGCCGTTGCGCATCGGCATCCTCGCGCCTACGGCCACGCCGCGGCTGGCGCGCACGCTCAGTTCGTATCGCCAAAAATATCCCGCCGTGCAATTCTCGCTGTTTGAGTTGACGTCCATCGAGCAATTACATCGCCTGCGCGAAGACCAGCTCGACGTGGGATTGTTGCGGCCACCGGTGGAATTTCCCGAACTGGATTGGATTTTCATGGAGGAATCGCCGATGGTGCTGGCGGCGCCGGCGGGGCATCGCCTGACGAAATTGCGGAAGATAAAATGGATGGATTTTAACAGCGAACCGATGGTCATGATTCATCCGACGTTGCAGCACGGCTATTACGACAAATTTCTTGAGAACTGCGCCAAGGCGGGCGCGACGCCGCTGGTCGGGCAGTACGCGAACGATGTGCATTCCAAGATGTGGTTGATCTCCGCGGGCTTCGGCGTCGCGCCGACAACGAAAACCATCGCCGAAGTCAAGCGTCCGGGATTGGCGTTCCGCGAATTGCCGGACGGTTTGCCGCCGGTGCAGACCTTGGTTGTGTGGAAGCGCTCGAATACCTCGCCGGTGTTGCGCAATTTTCTCGATTGCTTTGCGACCCAGTCAAAATAACTGCGTGCCAACGGAAATTTTCTGCGGTAAGTGAAAGCATGAACAGCTCGCGGCAAATCCATAACCTTGCGCTGATCGGCTTCATGGGCACGGGCAAGTCCACCGTTGGTCGGCTGGTCGCGGACCAATTACGTTTCGAATTTCTCGACACGGATGAATTGATCGAGTCGCGCGCGGGCAAAACCATCGCGGCGATTTTTGCGAACGACGGCGAACCGGCGTTTCGCGAACAGGAGCGAAAGATTGTGGAGGAATTAAATTCGCGGCGGCACCTGGTGATTTCCGCCGGCGGCGGCCTGGGCGCGAATCCTGCGAATATCGCCAATCTCAAGCAGCACGCGCTGGTGATTTGTTTATGGGCATCGCCGGAAAAAATCTGGGAACGCGTCCGCACGCAGACGCATCGTCCGCTGTTGCGCGAGGCCGATCCGCTCGCAAAAATCCGTTCGCTGCTGCTGGTGCGCGAGCCGGTTTATAAGCAGGCCGATGTGCTGTTGAACACGGAGTCACGGCCGCTCAAGGAAGTGGCGGCCCAGGTGCTGCATCAATTTCAATCCGCGCGCTCGCGGGTGCCGTGAAGACCGCCATTCAACAGCGCGCTCTCGAGCTTGGCTTCGATGATTGCCGTTTCGCCGCGGCGTCACCGCCCGCGACGGCTCCACACTTTGCCGATTGGCTCGCGAAAAAGCAGCATGGCGAAATGGCATATCTCGAGCGCAACGCGCACAAACGCATGGATCCTCAACAAGTTCTCGCCGGAGCGAAGACGATTATTTCGCTGGCGGTTTCGTATGATGCGGCGGAGGCGAAGAAAGTTGCCACCTCGTGTGAAGGAGTCGTGGCGCGGTACGCGCGGTTTGGGGATTACCATGACATCATGGGCGAGCGGTTGAAGACGCTGGTGGACTTTGTGACGCAACTCGGCGGCAAAGGTGCGCGGTCGCTTTGGTATGTGGACACGGGGCCGTTATTGGAGCGCGATATTGCGCAACGCGCGGGTGTGGGATTTGTCGGCAAGCACACGAACGTCATTAGCCGGCGTCTAGGCAACTGGATTTTTTTGGCGGAAATCTTGACGACGCTTGAGTTGGCGCCGGACGCGGCGGAGAAAAATCGTTGCGGCTCGTGCGAGCGTTGCATCAGCGCGTGTCCCACGGAAGCGATCACCGCACCGTTTCAACTCGACGCGCGGCGGTGTATTTCGTATCTCACGATCGAATTGAAAGGCGCGATTCCCGTGGAGCTTCGGCCCGCGATTGGGCAACGGATTTATGGGTGCGATGATTGCCTGGCGGCGTGTCCGTGGAATCGTTTTGCGCAGGAGGGGCGGCTGATGCGTGAACACGCGCGCGCGGATTTGGCCACACCGGATTTGCTGGAATTGTTGTCGCTCGATGACGCGGCGTTCAAGGAGCGTTTTCGTGGCACGCCGATGTTGCGGACGAAACGGCGCGGACTGTTAAGAAATGTTTGTGTCGCTTTGGGAAACAGCGGGGATAAATCCGCTTTGCCGGCGTTGAAGCGGGCGTCTGAAGATGCGGAGCCGTTGATTGCCGAGCACGCGCGCTGGGCGGTTGAACAAATCGAGGATTAATCCTTTTCAGGAATCTTCAACAATTCGTCCGAGGTGAAAGCGTCCTGGACCGAGCGGGTCTTGAGCTTCTCGCGCATGGCGTGGACTTGTTCCGTGGTGATGGGCGGTGCGTTATTACCCCAATCTTTATTGCCACGAATGTAGCTGAGAATTTGGGCGAGTTGCTCGTCGGAGTAAGTTTCTTTCCACGCGGCCATCACGCCTGCGCCGAACTGCTGGCCTTTAACCGTGACGGGCCCTTTGAGACCATTCATCACGATACGCAATACACGATTGGGACCTTCCGCATTGACCCATTCGGAACCAGCCAGCGGCGGTGCATTAACAGCCGCAGAACCTGAACCGCTGGCCTGATGACACGCAGCGCAAGTGGACGAATAAATTCTACCGCCAGCAATGCGGAAATCCTCCAGCGGATCATGAATCTGATGGTCTTTCACCTCTTGATAGGAGACGTAGGGGGTATAGACCTGGCTGTTGAATTCACCACCGTGATCTTCAAGGTAAGCCATGCCGATGAAGGTCATTAGCGCGAAGAGTGCGATCAATAATACCGGCGCAGCCGTATAGTTCGAGCGCGGTGGGGCGTCGTCCATCGTTTCCGCAAATGGTTTGTTAGGTTCGAGACTCATTTGGCGGCGGAATTCGTTGTGGCCGCAGCAGCGGGCGCATTGGTCGAGGCACTTTTTGGCTTGGCCGGCGGCGGGAAAGGCGGTGTTTCAAACAACACCGCGTCAGAGCGCAGGCTCATCAAGTAAGCGACCAGTGCGTGCGCGTTTTCAGTCGGAATGATTTCGTAACCGGCCGGAGTGTTCTTATCCGCGGGCAAGGCATCGTCAGACGGATGTTCGTTGAAGCCGAGCTTGTGTTTCTTGAACAAATATTGATAAGGCGGCATCAGCGAGCCGGGCATGGTCGAGCGCGGATCGTAAATATGTTGCAGGATGGGAGCCTCATTGGTTCCGATGCGCAAACCGACGTTTGCGAGGTCAGGGCCGATGCGTTGCGTGCCGAGCATCGCGGGTTCGTCGTAGAGATAATCTTCGTCAACACTCTGGACGACACCGTGACGGCCACCCCATCCACGCTCAAAATCAGTGCCGTAACCTTTTGGGCGAACTTGCTGGCTGTGGCAATAGAAGCAGCCGTTGGCGCGATAAATTTGTTCGCCCTGGCGCGCAATGCCGGGGCGCATCGAGGGATATAAATCGCCGACCTTGGATTCTTCGCGGGCCTGATTGCCAAGCTGCAACTGCGGCGCGAGCACGAAGCCGAGCCACGAGGCGGACATCGCGAAAAAGGTTCCCAAAAACAAAAGCGGTCCCGAGTTCACCAGATCACCTCCACGTTTTTAACGCTGGTGGCAAATGCGGTGGTCGCAACTTTGCGTCCGACGCTCACAAGCAGACTGACGACGCTCAGGAGTATCATGAGATTGGCAAGGATCATCAGCAGTTCGCCAAGCGTGCTGCCGCGAAGGAAGAGCAACGTGGATTGTGTGACGTCAGGAAATGCTTTCGTCGAATCGTTCAACGCAAAACCTTGAACTACGCCGCCGATTGCGAGCAGCACCGAATAAATGATGACGCCCAAACCGGCGATGGCGAATTGGCCGCAGATCATCCCCGGTTTTGAAAACTCCGCCTGCACCAATCGCGGCACGATATAAAACATCGCACCGAACATGGTCATCGCGAAAAATCCATACAGGAACAGCATCGTGATTCCCGGTGTGAACCAGGTGAAATTCGTGATGCGGCTGACCGATGCGAGCGAGGTCACGGCGTTGGCAAGCCCAGTCACGATATAAATTGAAGTGGCGAAAATAAAGAACTTGAACCGGCGGTTTTCGCGGAGCGCGGACTTATCACCACAGATGGTGCCGAAGACGTTCATTCCGACGCCAAGAATCGGGGCGATGGTCATCAGCGCGCCCATCGTGCTCAACGCGGGCATCCACGAGGGCAACGGAGTCGCGGCGGGGATGTTGCCCCACGAACCGAACAGCGCGAGCGCAAAGAAAGTAAAGACGCCCAGATAATGGCTGTGAAGCGGACGCTGGCTGATCTTGGGAACGAAATAAAAGATGGTGGCAATGCCGATGAAACCAAACCAGATGGTTGAGAGGTTGTTGATGTACCAGGAATCAATGGCGGTTTGCAGCACGCCGCGCGCGGGATGAGCTACCAAGGTGAGGCTTGCCGTGGAATAGATCCAGGGGAACCAAAACAGCGCGCCGAGAATGAACCATTGCGAGATATAAAATTGGCGGTCAGTTCGCAGATGGAGAGTAACCATCGCGCCAAGGGCAATCAGCAGATAACCGAAAAACAAAGTCGCGGAAGCGTAGCGGGGCATTTCGAGCCATTCATAACCGGTGCTTTCGCCGTAGAAAATTCCCAGGATGCCCAGCGTGACGGCGCAATTCCAAAGTATGGTTCCGGTGAGGATGGCGGGAGTCATCGCCAAACGCACGCGGCTGAGATGCGCCGTGATCCAGAGCAGGACGCCCAATCCGGCTTGCGCGGCAAAGCCATAAATGAGGGCGTTCAGGTGAGCCGGATGAACGCGGCCATAAGTCAATGCGGAACATTCCGCGAGCAGATTGGGCGCATGAAATTTGAGCGAGGCGATCAGGCCGAGCAGCGAACCAATCAGGAGCCAGCCGAGCGCGGACAGGAAAAGGAACAGCACCGGACCGCGGCAGGATGCGTCAATCTCCAACGATCCGGCTGGCGAAACGGCTTGGGCGCCGCCAGTGGAAATCGTTTGCGATGGGGAGGAAATCGCGCTCATCTTTATACAGCCACGGATTACTCGAACGACTGGGGCGGCGGCACAGCCGTCGCTTTTTCGACGCGGGCAACCAGATTGGAACGGGCTGACACCGGGTCCTGCCAAAGTTTGAGAGACAATGCCATGGCATCCTTGATCGGCATGCGAACGACGCCTTTATTTTGGTCCTGCCAGCCGTAGGAGTTCAGCACTTCCTCGTTATTGGCGCGCAACTCCCTCAAGGCCTTGATGCGGACAGCGGCGCGGTCTGCACCGAGCGGTATCGGACGAGTATAATAGCGCATGACCCAAACGAGTCCGGCGACGATGAGAAAAGCACCGATGATGGCGGCCACGTAGGCACACCGACCACATGACTTGCATTCCGGGCAATCAGAATCAGGCTGCGAATTCAATGGTGACCTCCGGTCTTGACCTCAACGACAGTGGTGGTGGCTGCCTCAACATATTGATCTGGCTGACGCACATAGATGTCCTGCGATTCGGCGAACCGCGGGTCTTTCTGCGGAATCATGGGGCTGGAATAAAGTCGTTTGATAAAGAAATGCGACAGGATGCCGCCGATCAACATGAAGCAGGCGACATCGCGCCAGTCGAGATGATAATTGTTCGGGTGCAGCACCGGGCCGATGTTGAAGGCCATATCGTTGAAATGCATCAGCCACGCCCAGACGAACAGGAAACCCATCACCGGAAGTTTGAGTTTCCAGTCAATGCGCAGGAGCAACAGGAACGGCACGAAGAAATGGCCGAAGATAATGATCTGGCCGATGTCCCACCAAGTGCCTTTTTCGCGCAGGACATACCAGAAAGTTTCTTCCGGCATGTTGGCGTTCCAGATGATGAAATATTGAGCGAAGGTCACGTAACCGTAGAACACAGTGAACGCGAAGAAAAGCGAGCCCATGAAGTAATAGGTTTTGTCGTGGACGTAAGGCTTGAGCGGCCCCTGGCGTTGCAGGAGCAGGACGATGACGTAAAGCGTGATCATCGTGAGCCACATGCTGCCCGCGAAATAATAGACGCCATACATCGTGGAGAACCATTCGTGTTCCAGCGCCTTGACCCACATGATGGCGGCGGTGGTCAGGGAGAAGGCGAAGAGGAAAATGCCGAAAGCCGAGTAACGGCGCATCATGCGCGTGCATTCGACCGAGCCGGTTTCGTCCTGCTTAAGCGACCAGGCGCGCAGTTGGCTGGAGAGCCACCACCAAACCAGAAGGCAAATGATGGAGGAGATAAAGAAACCGGGCGTTGTGAAGAGAGGATGCTTGGCTTGCGTTGCCAAATCTGGCGTCGCTTGCGTCCAGCCGCCTTCCATCCATTTATACAACTTGGGAGCGAAAACTCCGATCGGGATCCACAGATAAACCATGTGCTTGAACGAGCAAGACATTTGCTCCAGCACGCGGCGCACGGGCACCGACCACGAGGCATCAAACAAGTGATGCAGCATGGTAAAGCCGAGCGAGCCGAGGCAAAGGCTCAGAAAAAACATGTAGGCCAGCAGCCAGGAGAAAGCAAATTGCTTTTGGTTGGTGGCCACCCCGGCGATAGCGCCGATGCCGCCGATTACCATCAGCCACATGGGCACATTGCGCCACTTGGACAAGTCCAGCGGCGGCAGGATAGTTGGTGACTTGGTGTGCGAACTCATAGGCTATTTCTTCAACGTCGAACGCATTTGTTCGGGCACGTCATCAATGGTTCCCAACTGGCTAAGCTGCAGCGCACGCACATACGCGACGATCGCCCAGCGGTCATCCACCGTCACGTTCGCGCCGTAAGGGCCCATGAGGCTCTTGCCGTAAGTGATGGTGTTGAAAATTTCGCCGTCGGCCAATTCAACGATGCGTTTGTCGTGCAAGTTGGCGACCGTGGCCATCGCGCCGATGCGCTTGGTGATGCCGTTGCCATCGCCTTGCGCTCCGTGGCAGGGCGAGCAATTAATCAGAAACCGCTGCTGGCCGCGGGCCAGCAATGCTTCAGTTACCTGAACAGGAATGGTTGCGATGAAATTCGTCGTGCCAGGGACGTGGCCGGTATTGACCGGCTGGTCTTCATAATGAGTATCTTCGCGGGCAATCGTCCCGGCGACGGGAACACGCGAGGCTTTGCCATCGGCAAAAAACATGTCCGGCGTTTGCGGACGCAGCTTGGGCTGGCGGTTCATGTCAGGGAAAATTTCGATGGGCTCGCGGCGCGAAAGGCTGCCACGCTTGCCGGCCACGACCACCACCAACCCGCAGCATATCACGAAAATGAGCAGAAAATAACGCATCGCTTATTCCTCCACCATCTCGATATGCGAACTGCCGAGAGACTCGACCAGTTTGCGGGTTTCGATTTCGGAATATTTTGGGTCGCTGGTTTCAATCACAAGGAAAAAGCGGTCGTGCGTCGCCAAGCCGAAGCGGCGGTTCTTCAACAGCGGATGATGCAGGCGCGGGAGGCGATTCATGATGAGCATGCCGCCGAGCGCGCCGAACGCGCCGAAAAGAATCGTCAATTCATACGATGGCGGGAAAGCCGAGAACGGGCTGAACATGGGCTTGCCGCCGATGAGGATCGGATAATTATAGGCATTCATCCACCAGATCATCAGCATGCCGGTCGTGTAACCGGTCACACCGCCGATGAACGAAAACCAGCCGACCGGCGAATTCTTCAAACCCATCGCTTGATCCAGTCCGTGGACTGGAAACGGCGTGAAGACATCCCATTTGCGGAAACCGGCGTCGCGGACTTTTTCCGCGGCGTGCATGACATCCGCCGGAGTCAAAAACTCGGCGATGATGCCGTAAGGTTTGGGGGTGGCAGCCATTTTAGTGATGCCCTCCTTTCGCACCGCCCAGCGGGTGATGCGGGTCGGCCTGCGGGGTCACGCCCTTGACTTCAGCGATGGCCACCAGCGGGACGAAGCGGATGAACAAAAGGAACAACGTAAAGAACAAGCCGAACGTGCCGAGATATTGCAGGATGTCCACGGCGGTCGGGCGGAAATAACCCCAGTTCGCGGGAATGAACTCGCGGGTCAGCGGCATGATGATGATGACGAAGCGCTCGAACCACATGCCGATGTTCACGAAGATGGACAGGATGAACACCGTGAGCATGCTCGTGCGCACTTTCTTGAACCAGAAAAGTTGCGGGAAAATACAGTTGCAGGAAACCATCGTGATCCACGCCCAGTTATAAGGACCGAACACGCGTTGCAGGAACGTGAAGCGTTCGTAAGGATTGCCGCTATACCAGGCGATGAAAAATTCCATGCCGTAGGCGTAGGCGACGATGCAACTGGTCGCGAGTGTCACTTTGCACATCAATTCGACGTGGCGAACGGTGATGATTTCTTCGAGCCGCAGCAATTTGCGCAACGGCACAAGGAGCGAGAGCACCATGCCGAAGCCGGAGAACACCGCACCCGCGACAAAGTAGGGCGGAAAAATCGTGGTATGCCAGCCGGGGAGTTGTGACACTGAGAAGTCCAGGGACACGATGGAATGCACCGAGAGCACCAGCGGGGTCGAGAGGCCAGCGAGAATCAAATACGCTTTTTCGTAATTGCTCCAATGGCGGTTCGAGCCGGTCCAGCCGAGCGCAAACAGACCGTAAGAGAATTTGCGGATCTTGTTGCGGGCGCGATCACGCATGACCGCGAGATCAGGAATCAAGCCCATGTACCAGAACAGTACCGAGACCGTAAAGTAAGTCGAAACGGCGAAAACGTCCCACATCAGCGGCGAACGGAATTGCGGCCAGATGCCGAACGAATTTGGAATCGGGAACAACCACCAGCCGAACCAAATACGCCCGATGTGAATCAGCGGATAAATACCTGCGCACATGACGGCGAAAATCGTCATGGCTTCTGCGGCGCGATTAATGGAGGTGCGCCACTTTTGACGGAGCAAAAAGAGAATCGCGGAAATCAGTGTGCCAGCGTGGCCGATACCGATCCACCACACGAAATTGACGATCGCCCAGCCCCACATGGCTGGATGGCCAGGACCCCACACGCCAACACCGGTGGAGAGCAACCAGAGAATCATCGAGAAACAAACCGTCATCAAAATGACGCTGGGCACGAAAGAAATCCACCACCAAAGCGGGGTTTTGTTTTCAGCGACGCCGGCGATGGCATCGGAAATCCAGCCCGGCGAACGATAATTGGCAACGAGCGGCTCGCGGCGCAATTCCACGGGCGGCGGTTGGACGATCAAGCTGCCGACAACGATTTCAGGATCGCCGGCTTTGGGCAGGCCATGAGGCTGGTGAGTGGTCGCGTCGGACATTAGCGCGCTCCTTTCTCAGCTTCGTGCGCGGACTCGGCGTGTTCTGATTCGCCCTTGCTCTCGAAAGGATTTTGATGGTTCGCCGCGTCGAATTCCTCAGCGCTGTGAGGCGTGTCGAACGCGTCAGGCATTTCGGGATTCGGATTGCGGATGCGCGCCAGGTAAGTGGTGCGCGGCTTGGTGTTCAGGAAATCCAAAACTTTATAATCGCGTTCCTGCGCCTTGAGCTTGGCGACGCGGCTTTCGGGATCGGCGATATTGCCGAACACGATGGCTTCCGCGGGGCAAGCCTGCTGGCAGGCGGTCTTGATCATGCCGTCGGGCACGAGAACATCCCCTGAGTCGCGGGCCTTGACCTTCTGCAAAATCTCCGCGCCCTGGATGCGCTGGATACAATAGCTGCATTTCTCCATGACACCGCGCATGCGCACTGTCACGTCCGGGTTCTTGAGCAGCTTGAGCAATTCCCACTCATCCGAAGGTTTGTTACCGCGGTCCGGGTCTTTCCACCAGCGGAACAGGTCCAGCTCGCCATCGGTCGTGTGAGTCAAAGGCGTCGAATACAAAGGCCCTTCCAACTGTTCGAGCGGACGGCGATTGTAATCGAAAAAGTTGAACCGGCGCACTTTATACGGGCAGTTATTTGAACAATAACGTGTGCCAACGCACCGATTGTAAACCATCACGTTCAAGCCTTCCTGGTCATGCACGGTCGCATTGACGGGGCAGACGTTTTCGCAGGGAGCCGCTTCGCAGTGCTGGCAAAGCATGGGCTGGTTGACGACCTGGATGCTGTCTTCCTTGTCCGGATCGCCGGTATAATAACGGTCTATGCGGATCCAATGCATCTCGCGATTGTTCGCCACCTGATATTTGCCGACGATGGGAACATTGTTTTCGCTTTGGCAGGCAACCATGCACGACGAGCAGCCAACGCAGGCGCTCAAGTCAATGGACATGCCCCATTGATGGTGGCCGAGCTTTTTCGCCTCGTCGAAAGGATTCGGATACAGTGGCGCGAAAGCGGGCGGCTGTTCCATGTCATAACCGCGCGCGAATTGCGGATGCTGTTGATATTGCTTGAGCGTCGCTTCGCGAATGATCGGGCGGCCTTCCATCGCGCCGTGATCCTGTGTGACGGAAAGAGCGTGGGGTTTGCGGAGGTCGGTCAGCTTTCCGCCAAGAGCGATATGAGTATTCTTGAGCGTGCGAAGTTTATACGCGTCGAAACCGGAATTTTTTCCGACGCGACCCGTCTGCGTGCGGCCATAACCGAGCGCAAGGCCAACGGTGTTGTCTGCCTGGCCGGGTTGCACCCAAACCGGGCCTTCGACTTCGCGGCCATCCAGAGTCAGCTTCGCCCATGCAGCCTTGATACGATTGTTTTCCTGGTCGGCGCGGTAAAGACCGAGTTCCTTCGCCGTGTGGACGCTCATCAGGAACACGTTTTCCCAAGTCAGCTTTGTGAGGGGATCGGGAAGTTCCTGCATCCAGCCGTTATTGTTGAAACGGCCGTCGTCCATCTTGGCGTCGCGATGGAAAATCACTTCAAGACTGTCCTTCGTCGGCAGCGGCGCGGCGGTCAAGGCAGCCCCGGCAATCGCGGTGGTCACTGCGGCAAGATTGAATCCGACCTGCACCCGGGCGGCAGCGCTGTCTGCGAGAAAACCGTTGTATAAAAATTTCTTCCACTCTTCTTCACCGCTGCCGGTCGCGATGCCGTGGAAAGTTTCGCGGACGATTTCGTGCGCCGTATTCGTTTCAAGACCGGCGATGCGCGCGAGCACTTCGATTTCCGTCACGCCGCCGAACAAAGGTTCGATCAACGGCTGAATGGCCACGAGCGTGCCATCATAAGTGCGGGCATCGCCCCACGATTCGAGAAAATGCGCGAGCGGCAAACCCCAGCCGTTCTTGGGAAATGATTCGTCTTCGTAATAGCCGAGACGAACCACCGTCTTGGCCTTGGCCTGAGCATCCGCCCATTTCAAATCGGCGGGCGTATTGTAAACCGGATTTCCGCCGAGCACGACCAATGTATCTACCGAACCGGCTTCGAGTTCTTTGGCGAGGTCAGCAACCACGCCAGCTTTGATTTCCGGCGCTTCGAGCAGAACGAGAGTCGTGCCGACATTGCTCAACGCGGCGTTCATCGCGTTCGCGAGCAAATGGACGATAAGCGGCTGGCGCTGACCCGCGACGACCAGGCATTTGCCGCGGTTCTTGAATAAATCTTTCGCGCATTCGACGATCCATTTTTCCTGCGCGGCGATGGTTTTGGATTGCGCTAGTGTTTGGACGGACTCGCCCAAATCGCCCGAACCCGCCTGGTTGAAAATTTCCGTGGCCAAACGCGCCGCGATGGAGGCGACCGCACTGCTGGCGATGCGAAGGCGATGATCGGCATTTGCGCCGGTGAGCGTCATGAGCGCTTCGACCGCATACAACCGGTTCATCGGGCTCTTGGAATCTACCATGCGGCGGCCCTTGGCAAAGCCGCGAATATTGTTCGGCAGATTTTCTTCGTTGCCAATGAAATCGCAATCGAGCGAGACGATGACTTTCGCTTCGTCGAACTTGTAGTAAGGCGTGGCAGATTTGCCGAAGGCGAGCGTGGCGGCTTGTTGATGAATCGAAAAATCAACCGGCTCGTATTCGTACCACTTGGCCTTGGGCAGCTTGTCGGAGATCGCTTTTTGCAGGCGCGCGCGCGAAGGTGAACTGCTTTGTTCCGCGAGGAAACTCAGGCCTTGTCCGCCGCTGGCAAGCGCCGTCTTGGAAATTTGATTCAACGCGTCGAAAGCATCTTCGCGCGAGGCGTTATTGCCATTCTTTGCAAAGCGAACCGAGCGATCAGGATCGTAAAGATTCAGGATTGAAGCTTGGGTATAACGATCCGTGCTGCCGTTGCTGTCGGGATGCTGAGGATTGCCTTCCAATTTGGTTGGGCGGCCATCGTTCGACTTGGCGAGCAAGGCTACCGCGGTTCCGCGGGTAGGCATCGCCGTGGCATACCATTTTGCGACGCCGTGAACGTAACCTTCCGGCATCTTGGAGAAAGGATAAATATTTTCCACCGGACGGCGGCAACCGCTTCCCGCCACGCCGAAACCGGCCAGCAGGAACGAAGCAGACATGAGCTTGACGAAATTACGGCGCGTGACCGGATCCTTCATCTCACTGGCGCCGGCGGGAAATTCGCGCTCTGCCCATTGACGGAACTCGGGCGTGTCAGCGACTTGATCCAAACTGCGCCAATACTTTTGGCCTTCGGGCTCTGGACAAGGTGGAGGGATGGTTTTCATCGGTGACAAGCGGAGCAATTCTGCATGGATTCAACATTCCAATCGTGAACGAACTTTTTCCCGTTAGCCTTCTGCAAATCAGCAGCTTCCACGGGATTATCGCTCCATTTCCAATCGAGATCGGTGATTTTATCCAAGGGACGCAAATGCGCCGCCGGATTGCGATGGCAATCAAGGCAGAAGGACATGCTAAGTGCCTTGGCTTGATGCACTTCGTCCATGTGATTGATCTGACCGTGGCATTCCACGCAACTGACGCCACGGTTTACGTGAACGGAGTGGTTGAAATAGACGTAATCGGGCAGCTTATGGATTTGAATCCATTTGATGGGCTTGCCGCTGGCGTAACTGTCGCGCACCACCGCCAGCTTGGGATCGTCCTTGAGAACTTGATTGTGGCAGTTCATACAAACCGAACTGGCCGGGACATTGGAATACCAGGATTTTTCGACCGCGTTGTGGCAATAGCGGCAATCCACGCCGAGTTCCCCGGCATGAATCTCGTGGGAGAAGGCGACCGGCTGCACGGGCATGAAGCCCGCGTTGGTATATTTATTGGTGAAGTAATACCAGACGCCCGCCGTGACCGCCGTGCTCACGAGCACAACGCCGACGATGATCATCAACGGCAACCGGTTTGTCCACTTAGGGAAGATGTCAGACATCTTTTCGTTTTGTTAAGCCAACGCCAAAATTTTCTTCAGGCTGATCAGCCCGGCACACTACCCGAGTCGCGAAAGGTGAATTCTTGTCATTGCCGGGCAACCGTCAATCGTTTTTTTCCAAAATTATTTTCGGCGGCACGACCAGCCACCGCGCCCGGACGCCGGACAAAGAAATATTTCCTTGTCCGGGAAACAAAATAAAACGTCCGCCGCCCTCTCGGCAAGAAAGTTTGTGAAATATTTCACGAATTAGGGCTGCTTAATTCTGCTCATTATATTTACTAATTATTCTGCCTCAAAATCGTGAAAAATTAATAAAACTGTTTCGGGTGTTGGCGTCAGATTTTTTATCCCGGCGATAAATCAAACCACTGGAATAAGTATCAGGCTAATTGCTTTAGACTTTCTCTCTTACTAAAACTTGAGACCGCTAGTTACGATCTAACCCTGACCAATAAGAAACCATTGACTTAATTGGCTTTGTGGCCATACTTTGAAGGTATGTCAACTAACTTATCGAATATATCAGTGCAGCAATTAAAGCGGGCCTTGAGTGTCCGGGAACAGATAGACGAACTCGAGGCGGAATTGGTCGCCATCCTCGGCGCTTCTCAAGCCGCCGCTCTTTCAGGAGCCGGCGCTGGTGACGGACGCCGCCGCAAGATGAGCGCCGCCGCCCGCGCGAAAATCGCCGCCGCGCAACGCGCCCGCTGGGCCAAGCAAAAGAAGGGCGCCCCGGCCGAAGCGCCCAAAGCCGGCCGCCGCAAGATGAGCGCCGCCGCCCGCGCCAAGATCGCCGCCGCCGCCCGCGCCCGCTGGGCCAAGGCCAAAGCCGCCAATCGCAAGACCCTCGCGAACGGCTGATAGTATTGGGCGGTTAAGATCGCCCCATTTTTACCTGTGCGCCATCTGTGGTCCAAACCACGGGTGGCGCATAAAATTTTTTCACGGCTGCCATTCTGTCTCCCCCTTAAAAGCGAAAATGTTTCGCTGGTTTTTATTGGTGGCATGAATCTTTTGGAGGTTGCGGTTTCATTTTTTCACGCGGCTTTATAGCGCAATACGTTTGGAATTCATTTCGTTGAAGTTTCTTTAGTCTCTAAAGATTTCCCTGAAAAAATTTCTTTAGACGACCTAGCCTGATTGGATTATTCAATAAATACCTGGAAATTCCAGCGGGCGGGTGTCATATCAAAGTCTTCTCTAAAAAAAGTAAGCGGTGTCACTCAAACTGAATCGCCGGGCAGCTTAAACCAGAATCTGAATTCTTTCGGGGATTACTATTCCGGTATCGTCTTGAAGATGAAATGTAAGAACCTCGCGATTCAAACTTATCGGCAAAAGGCTCTGCCCAACATTTAAGCGCAACTTATTTAATGCGCAAATCGGCGACCAGTGGGCGGTGATCGGAGGCCTGGGTATCGGGAACCCAGGCCTTCAGCGGCTCGATAGATTTGTCCGGGGATAACCAAATATAATCAATGCGGCGGTTCGGTTTGGGGCTGGGAAAAGTCCAGCCATTGCCTTGTCCGACCAGCGCCCAGGTATCGTCAAAGCTTTCGCGCATCGCATTATAGACTGGCGTTTGCGGGAAGTCATTGAAGTCGCCGCATAGGATCATCGGCAGGCCGGGATATTGTTGGATGATGCGTTTTATCTCTCCGACATTGAGCAGCCGTTCTTCATTCTCCCGGCGATAATCAATGTGCGTGGTCATGAAGAGCACTTTATGGCCATGCACATCCAGGATGAGTTGAATGATGCCGCGCTGTTCCTTGGGGCGGATCATCACGTAATGTGTGTTGGTTTGTTGCAGGATTGGAAAGCGCGTCAATATCGCATTGCCATATTCGCCGCCCTGGAAGTTAAAATTATTGCTGAAGTAACCGGTCAATCCCGTCAAGGCCGCCAGTTCCGCCGTCAAGTCGCGCCGGTCGGTGCGTTGAACGCCCTTGTCCACTTCCTCCAGCGCCACGATGTCGGGATGCTCGGCATTGATCGCAGCCGCCGTGCGCGCGAAATCAATTTTATTGTCCGCTCCCGCGCCGTGCTGGATGTTGTAAGTCATCACGCGCAGAGTTACCGGCCCCGCAGCTTCGCTCGCGGTTTTACAGCCCGCGCCAGTTATTGAAATCAACACTCCGGCGACTATAGCGGACAAGGCGGATAACTTGAACTGCTTAATCATGATAAACTCCGGTGCGCTCAAAGATATTTTGCGAGCAACAATTTCAATTCATTCGTCGTCTTCACCGGCCAGCATTTTTTATCGGTCATGATCGCGTGGGCCAGCGCACTGTGGCAGGACCAGTTGGCTTCCTGCGGAATCTGTTCGATGGCGCGCGACACCACGGCCTTGGCCAGTGCGGCATTTTTTGTTAGGTTGGCGATGACAATCTCGACGGTGACGTGGGCTTCGTCCATTTTCCAGCAATCGTAGTCAGTGATCATGGCCATCGTGGCGTAGGCGATCTCGGCTTCGCGCGCGCATTTAGCTTCGCCGAGATTCGTCATGCCGATCACGTCATAGCCGAGCTTATGATTCGTCAACGATTCCGCGCGGGTGCTGAATGCCGGGCCTTCCATGTTGACATAAGTGCCGCCGTCGTGGACGCGGGCCTTGAGTGCTTTGGCACTTTTCAAAAGAATCTGCCGCAACTCTTCGCAGATCGGATCGGCGAACGCGATATGCCCGACGATGCCGCGCCCAAAAAATGTGTGGTTGAGCGATTGCTTGGTGCGATCGAGAAATTGGTCAACGAGGACGACATCACACGGTTTATATTTGGCCTGCAACGAACCGACGGCGCTGACGCTGATGATCCATTGCGCGCCGAGTTTTTTCATGCCCCAAATATTCGCGCGATGGTTCAACTCGGTCGGCAGGATGCGATGCCCGCGCCCGTGCCGCGGTAGAAACACGACGTCGCGGCCGCTCAAGGTGCCGGTGAGAAAATCGTCCGAGGCCGGGCCGAAAGGAGTTTTGACTTTGACCCATTTTTGGTTGGTGAAACCTTCAATGTGATAGAGGCCGCTGCCGCCGATGATTCCGATTCGATTTGCTGGCATAGTCGTTATTTAATATTGCGAGTCACTATACGCGGCAGGAACGTAAATGGAAGTGCGGAGTGCGGAATTGAAGAACGTAATTCCCGCGCCGCAGTTTATTTTGTAATTTATGGGAATGAGCGAAGCGCTTTGTATGGGGGAGTTACAAGCGGCTTCTTACTGAAAACTGAACACTTGAAACTTCCCCGATTCCGCACTCCGCACTCTACATTCCGCACTGCTAGGGGATTTGGTGTCCGTCGGCGGACCAACTGATATCGGGGCGTCCGGGGTCGGCGGCTTTGGAACCGGCGTTGAGGCAGACGTAATCGTAGCGATACCAGGTGGTATGGCCGTCGGCAAATGTGATGCTCGCGCCTTCTGAGTGGCGCGACGTGAAGGCGGTGGTATAAACCTGCGGTTTGCAGACATCCTGCTGCTTCGTGATGTTGCCGTAAAAAGGAGTTTCGGTTGTGATCGTGCGGCCTTCGCAAAACATAACGAATTTTGAAGGGCTGGCGATCATGCTTGCCTTGAGGTGAGTGATGTTCGTAGGCACCTGGTCGAGGCCTTGCGAGTTCATGCCATATTTAAATGCGACTCGATTGTTGATCGCTACTTCGTCAGGATTGATCTTGGCGGTCGGGCACATGAAGAGGGTGTTGCCTGTATTAAAAAAATTCCGGCCGTCGAGACCATTTTCGATGTCGTAATAATAAAGCGGCTTGCTCGCGACGTAAGAGGGAAGTGCGTTGAACCAGGCATCATTTCCCTGGTTGGCGATGTAAAAGTTCCCCAAGTCATTCCAAGTGGGATTGTCTTCATTATAACCCGGAGCTTCCCCCTGGGTTCCCATGGGAATCTTCGTCGTGGGATAGGTCTGGGAGTTATCATCCACGTACATGTTTTGGGCGAGCCCCCATTGCTTCAGGTTATTGGTGCAAACGACCCGCCGTCCTTTTTCCTTGGCCTTGGCGAGCGCGGGCAGCAATAGCCCCGCGAGAATGGCGATGATGGCGATGACCACGAGCAATTCAATGAGGGTAAACCCACGGAATTTTTTTGCCGCAAGCGCGCGGGTTAAGAAGCCATTTATCGTCATGGCGCAGAAGGTGTCCGACCCAAGTTACACGGAAATGTCGCAACTGTTACAATCGAGTGACGATTGAATGAAAGCAGATTAATGATTGGAGATCAAGCCTCTAGCTACAATGGTTTCCGCAAGGTGAACAGCACTTCTGCGCTTTAGTTACAGAATCGTAACCTGTCCGTCATGTCTTTGTATCCTGCCTTTTTAAAATGGAGCACGCAGATTAACCAACGCCGTTTCCATTATCGAAATTTGATCATGAAAAAATCATTCGCAGCCCTTTTCACCGTTTTGCTCGCCTTTGGCGCGCAGGCGCAAACCACCGCACCCAGCCTGCCGCCGGGAAAACTCGCCATCTTTAAGGCAGGCGACAATACCGGCATTTATAACATCAGCGTGGCAAAATCACAACCATGCTTCGTGCAGGTTTTTGACACGGATGCGACGAATCAAACCGCGCCGTTGCTGTCCGTGCCGTTGCCGACGAACGGGGCGAATGGAATTTTCATCAATGCGCACGCGGGTTCGGAAGGCGGCGGCATTTCGCGCTCGGAGAACCGCGAGTTTCTCGCGCTTGAAGGTTACACCGGCAACCTTCCCGCCCCAACGGCGGCCAAGCCTTCCGCCGATCCCACCGTCACGCGCGGTTTCGGAACGCTTGATGCCTTCGGCAATGAACAAGTGCTTTATTCCGATATCGCGAACTGGTTCGGCCTGCCACTCGGTGTGACGCAAAATAATCCGACGGGTATCGCCACGTCTGACGGCACTAATTTTTGGGGGACGGGCAATGTGGCCGGGACAAGTTCCGAAGCAACCGGCACATTGTTTTTCAACGGCTCGTTTCCCGATTACGGCGGGATGCCGGTTGAACTGCAAAATTTCATTCAAGCGGCAGCGCAAGCGCGCATCATTGGTGGCACGCTCTATATCGTCGTGCCGGGCGCCGGTGTGTATAATTTCCTCGACCCGTTCAACAACGATACGGTGGTTCCATTGCCGTTCGATCCCAATGTGCCGAATCCGGTTGAACACATCGTGCTCACGAACCTGTTCATCAACTGGGGCAGCACCTTCAAGAACATCGCCAACTTCGACATGAATCCGCAGGGAACAATCGCCTACGGCGCGGACCAGACGTTCGGCATCGTCAAATTCGTGAATACCAACGGTGTTTGGACACAGGCTCCGTATTATTTCAGTTCGACCAATATTGGCACGGTCAAACAAAAAGCCGCGAACCAGGGTTGCTTCGGCATCTGCGTGGATTTCAGCACCACGAACCCGGTCATCTACGCGACCACGATGGAAAACGGCACCACGCCCGCCGCCAACTCGCAAGGCAATGCCAACCAGAATCGCCTGATCCGCATCGTGGACATGGGCGTGAATCCCCTGACCAATCTGGTGGCAGATACGCTCGCGACGGCGACCACGACGAACGAAAATTTTCGCGGAATTGATTTCACACCTGACTTGCGTCCGTTGATCACTTCGGCGCCTTCGGGTTACTCGACAACCAACGGCGGCACGGCGAGTTTCGCGGTGGCGGACGATTCGGTATTTGCCGTGGGTTATCAGTGGTTGCAAAATGGCATGAATTTGCTCGGCCAGACGAACGCCACCCTCACGCTTAACAATCTCGACACCAGTTTCAACGACTTCACGTATCAATGCGTGGTGACCAATCAATATGGCAGTGTCACCAGCGCGCCGCCGGCAGTTTTGGTTGTCACGGAATTTCCGGTGGCGCCGGTCATCGGCAACACTCCGACCAGTGTGGCGGGATTCATCGGCAGTTCGACGACGTTTGGAACCATCGCGCCAACGGGCACGCAGCCGTTTTCGTTTCAATGGTATTTCGGCACGACGCCGCTGGTGGACGACGGTGTAAAATATAGCGGCTCGACGACGGGCTCGCTTTCGATCTCGAATCTCTCGACGATGGATATTGGCAATTATTATCTGGTCGCGACGAATGTTGCGGGTGTGGCGTCTAATCTCGTGGACATGTTGACCGTGCAATTCCACAAGGCGAGCATCACCGCCGGGCAGCCGGCATCGGTGACGACCTTTGTGGGTTTGACCACCTCCCTCACGGCGACGCAAGGCGGCGGTTCGGCGCCGTTGACGAACCAATGGTTCAAGGGCAGCACCGCTTTGACGGACGGCAATGAATTCATGGGCACGGCAACCGGCACGCTTACCATCAGCCCCGTGAGCACGAACGACGCCGGCTCCTACAAACTCGTCATCAGCAATGGCGGTGGCAGTGTGACCAGTTCGGTCGCAACGGTGACGGTGCTTATCCCGCCGCCGCTGTCGTCGGTCGCTTACAGCAACCAAGTCTATGTGCAGAACTTTGATTCGTTGCCCGATCCCGGAACCAATTCGGTGAACAGCTTTAACAATCCGCAGGACCCCGGCAGCATCAATGGCATTAGCTATTCATTGGCGAACCCGTTTGATTTCAGCTTCCCGGTCATCAACAGCAGTTTTGTTGGCGGCCTTGGTTTGTCGAACACGATGCCCGGCTGGTACGGCGCGGCGGATACGACGTTCCCCGGCGTGGATGGCATCACGCGTTTCGGTGCGCAGGACGGCGATCAAACGACGGGTGGCGTGCTTGACTTCGGCCCGAACGACGGCCCCGATATCACGGGCACGAATCGCGCACTGGGTTTGCTCTCGACCGGGACGACCGGCGCGACGACTTATGCGCTCAAGTTGATCAATACTTCCGGCAAGACGCTTAATTATATCAACCTGAGTTTCCTCGGTGAACTCTGGCACAACGGCACGGGACATCGCCTAATGTCATTCGGTTACACGATAGATAATACAGCAACGAACTTTGTGCTTACTGCGCAGTCCATCTCCAATTCCACGCTGGTGCCGGGATTGTCATTCAGTTTCCAGACCAACATCGTGGTTGTGGCGACGGATGGAACGCAGGCTGCAAATCAAATCGCCATTGCGACGAATAATCTCGCGCTCGCAACTGCCTGGCAGCCGAACGCGGCGTTGTGGCTGATCTGGGGACTTGATTTCTACGGCAGCGGCAGCGGCAATGGTTACGCGATTGATAACCTGAGCTTTTCGGCCAGCGCCACAGCGGGTGTGGTGATCTCCAAACCCTCGCTCGGCAATGTAGCGTTTTCGGCGGCGACGGGTTTGAGCTTCAGCTTTACCAACGCGCCGGGACTCGGCTTCACGGTGTATGGGACGACGAGTCTGGCGGCGCCGATCGTGTGGACGCCGCTGGGCCCGCCGACGGAAGCCGCGTCGGGAAGTTTCAGCACTTATAGATTCACGGACGCGAGCGCGACCAACGGCGTGAAACGCTTCTACAAAGTCACCAGCCCTTAGCCGATGACAGCATAGAGTAACGGCATAGCGCAACGACCGGGCGGACGAAAGTTCGCCCGGTTTTTTATTGCTGGCTGTAGCGGAAGTCTATGACCGCTGAAGGCCGGATTGGAATCACGGCAAATATATTTCAACGCTGTCTTACGTTTTTGTGCGGGTCGCGGGTCTATGACTCGCAGCAATTCACGATTAAGATTGCCGCTCTAGGCTGAGCCGGGAATGGCTTGACCGGATGAACCTTGCTGCGGGTCATAGACCCGCGGTCCGTTAAAATGAAGGGAGGGGAGGGTACTCGTGAGCCGTGGCCTTATGGTGTGTACAAAACCCAAATAAATATGGGGCTCGCGAGCACGCTCTCCCTCCCGGTGAGTGGGGCGTGTAAAATTTATTACCAGATTATGGCGCGTTTTTCGGGGGCGCGCCATAGGGGTGCGCCTTCTTTGATATTGAAAGCATCGAAGAACGATTCGACGTTCACACAGGGGCCGATGGCGCGGAATTGGCCGGGCGAATGCGGGTCAACGGTAATGGCCTGACGCAGGGCGGCTTCGCGCCAATTTACACGCCAGATTTGCGCGAAAGAGATGAAAAAGCGTTGTTCGGGTGTGAGGCCGTCAATTTTTTTACGCTTGGATGGGTCGCGCGCGAGGTCGCGCTGCAAAGCTTCATAGGCGATGGTCACGCCGCCGAGGTCGGCGATATTTTCCCCAAGAGTCAATTTGCCTTTGACGAACAGGCCGGGCAAGGCTTCGTAACCGCTATATTGGTCCACGAGTTTTTGCGCGCGTTCCTCAAACGCCTTGGCGTCGGCTTCGGTCCACCAATCGGTGAGATTGCCGTTTTCGTCGAACTTGCGGCCTTCGTCGTCGTAGCTATGGGTCATCTCGTGACCGATGACCGCACCGATGGCACCATAATTCACCGCGTCGTCCATTTCGACGTCAAAGAAAGGCGGTTGCAAAATGCCGGCGGGAAAAACGATTTCGTTTCGCGGCGGGTTGAAGTAGGCGTTGACGGTCTGGGGAGTCATGTCCCACTCGGTCTTGTCCACGGGTTTGCCGACGCGGGCGAGTTCGCGTTTGGACTCGAAAAGATCGGAGCGCTGGACGTTTCCGAGATAATCGTCGCGGCGAATATCAATGGAGGAATAGTCGCGGAATTTGACCGGGTGGCCGATTTTTTTGGTGAGGGCGGCAAATTTAAGCAGGGCCTTTTTCTTCGTGGGCTCGGTCATCCAGGGAAGTTTTTCGAGGCGATCGTGGAGGACGGATTTCAAGTCCTCGATGAGCACGTCCATGCGCGCGCCGGCTTCGGGGGGATAATATTTATCCACGAACAATTCGCCGGAGGCTTCGCCGATGCAGCGGTCAATCCGGCGGGAGGAAAGTTCCCAACGCGGTTCCTGGGCCGGCTGGCCGCTGAGAACCGTGCCATAGAAGTGGAAACTTTCGGTTTCGAAGGGCTCGCTGAGATAATTCGCCGCGCTGTGGAGGACGTGCCAATGAAGATAAACTTTCCAGTCGTCGAGTGGGCGGGATTTTACGAGTTGATCCAAGGCGGTGAAAAATTCCGGCTGGCCGATGATGAGGTCGGAAATATTGGTGACTCCCAAAGCGGCAATGAACTTATCCAGATGCAGGTCGGGATAATTCGTCATCATTTCCGCGACGGTGAACTTATGATAATTCGCGACGGGGTCGCGCCGATCCGTGCGGGACTTGCTGGCCCGGGCGAGTTCGGTTTCGAGCGCCAGAATGCCGAGCGCGTGGCGCATGGAAGAATTCACGTCCTGGCCGGCAAGATTCAACATCGTCGCAATGTGGACGAGATAAGCATTGCGCTGGGTCTTGAAAGCATCGGTCAAATAATAATCGCGGTCGGGCAATGCAAGGCCGCCCTGGCTGAGATGAAGCGCGTAGATCTCGCTGTTTTTTTCATCGGCCTCCGCGCCGGCGTCGAACATGGCGCCGACGCCGCGGGATTGGAGTTCGGCGAGGAATTGCATGAGTTCCTCGGTGGATTTAAGGGCATCAATGCGGGCAAAGTCGGCTTCGAGAGGTTTTGCGCCCAATTCGTTGATGCGATTGGTATCCATGGCGGAGGCATAGAAATCACCGACTTCGCGAATGGGGGTGTGCGGCGCCGCGGTCGTATCGGCAGCGGCTTTCTCCATGATGTCGCGGAGGAGATGCATGTTGCGCAGGTGCAACTGATCGAAGCTGGCCCAGCGGGATTTATCCGCGGGGACGGGGTTGTCCTTGAGCCAGGTGCCGGCGGCGTAATGAAAGAAATCCGCGCCGGGATCAACCGATTGGTCCATGTATTGGATGGAAAACCGGGGAATTTTCGGCGGCGGTTCGGCGGCGAAAGATAAATAGTTGGTGAGAAGTATCGCGCCAGTGGCGAGGGCGAATCCGAGCAAGGGATAGGATCTTTTCATGTCATTCAATATGCTTCCATCTAATAATGAAATAAAATTGTCCGGTTTACCAGCAACAATTCCGCGGAGGGGAGGTTTTGCAAGTTGGCGCTCACTGTACTTCGGGAAAGGAGTTTAACGCAGAGGCGCAGAGACGCAGAGGCGCAAAGCGGGGAAGAAAAAATTGGTTAAAAATAAAATACGGATTTGAATGCAAAAAAATTCTTTCTCGTCGGCGTTTGATCCGTGTTTGATCTGTGGCTTTGATTTTTTGTTTTTCTCTGCGCCTCTGCGTCAAAATAGATTTGGAACGACGATATGGTTGTTCCGAATGCGCTGGTTTGGTCAAACGATTAGGACTTTCCTCACGAAGCGGGGGTGATATAATGGGCGCGATGTTTCAGACACAAGATTTGCACGTTAAAGAATTGGTGCGGCTTTCGACGCCACGGGCGTTGAAGACGGAATTTCCGACGACCGAAGCCGCGAACGAAACGGTGGCGCGCAGCCGCCAGGCAATCGCGGGGATTTTGCAGCAGCGCGACCCGCGCCTGCTGGTGATCGTCGGGCCTTGCTCGATTCATGACGTGGATGGCGCGCTGGAATACGCAGGCCGCCTGAATAAGTTGCGCCGCGAATTTGCCGATGAAATGGAAATCGTGATGCGCGTTTATTTTGAGAAGCCGCGCACGACGATTGGCTGGAAGGGTTTGATCAACGACCCGTTTCTCGATGGCACACACGACATCGAAACCGGACTCAAGAAGGCGCGGAAATTACTTTTGGACATCAACAGCATGGGGTTGCCGGCGGCAACGGAATTTCTGGACCCGATCATTCCGCAATACATCGCAGACCTCATCAGTTGGGCGGCGGTGGGCGCGCGCACGACGGAATCGCAGACGCACCGGGAAATGGCGAGCGGACTTTCCATGCCGGTCGGTTTCAAGAACGGCACGGACGGCAGCTTGCAGGTGGCGATTGACGCGATGGGCGCGGCGATGCGTCCGCACAGTTTTCTCGGCATTGACCAGGACGGCATCACGAGCATTGTTCGCACGACGGGCAACACGGACGGCCACGTGGTGCTGCGCGGCGGCCGCGCGCGGACGAATTACGACGCGGAAAGCATTCGGGACGCGGCGGCAAAATTGGCGGGCGCGAAATTGCGTCCCGGGCTAATGGTGGATTGCAGCCATGCGAATTCGGAAAAACAACATGCGCGGCAGGAAGACGTGTGGCGCAGTGTGATCGAGCAGCGCGCGGCGGGGACGAAGGCTTTGACCGGAGTGATGGTGGAAAGCTATTTGCACGAGGGCAACCAGCCGTTTCCGCAGGAGCCGTCGAAGTTGAAGTATGGCGTTTCGATCACGGACGCGTGTTTGGGATGGGATGTTACGGAGCGGATGATTCGGTGGGGGCATAAGGAACTGGGGAAGTGCGGAGTGCGGAGTTTAGCCAGTGCGGAATGCGGAGTGCGGAGTGCGGAATAGCAGAGGCGTTGGCATGGTGGTGGCGATTGTGGTTAAAGTTTTGCGGTGATTACTAATAAGAATGCTTCGCCGACGACGGCGCTGTTGCCGGCGTTGAAGCAGTACTTTGGGTTCACTTCATTTCGACCGTTGCAGGAGGAAATCATCCGGGATGCGCTCGCGGGGCGCGATGTGTTTGCGTTGCTGCCAACGGGTGGGGGAAAATCACTTTGTTTTCAACTGCCTGCGCTGGTTCGCACAGGGTTGACGGTGGTGGTATCGCCGTTGATCGCGCTGATGAAAGATCAGGTGGATGCCTTGCGCGCGAGCGGCGTGGCGGCGACATTTTTGAATTCCTCGATTGAAGCCGATGAATCGCGCGCGCGTTTGCGCGGCTTGCACAATGGCGAATACCAGTTGCTCTACGTTGCGCCGGAACGCCTGATGCTCTCGGGTTTTCTCAGCGACTTGCAGCGTTGGAACGTGAATCTCTTCGCGGTGGACGAGGCGCATTGCATCAGCGAATGGGGGCACGATTTCCGGCCGGAGTATCGGCAGATCGCGGAGTTGCGCGAACATTTTCCCGAGGTGCCGGTCATGGCCTTGACCGCGACGGCGACCGAGCGGGTGCGTGAAGACATCGTCAAGCATTTGGGGTTGCGCGAACCGGCGCGATATGTGGCGAGCTTCAATCGGCCGAACCTGACTTACCGCGTGGTGGCGAAGTCATCGGCCTACGCGCAGACGTTGGAGTTCATTCGCGGGCGTTCGCGCGACAGCGGAATTGTTTATTGCCAGAGCCGCAAATCGGCGGAGTCGGTCGCGGAGAAGTTGAACGAGAACGGCGTGAAGGCGCGGGCGTATCACGCGGGCTTGACCGGCGACGAGCGTGCTAAAAACCAGGAATTATTTTTGCGCGATGAAGTGCGGGTGATTTGCGCGACGATCGCGTTCGGCATGGGCATCAACAAACCGAACGTGCGGTTCATCGTGCATTATGATTTGCCGAAGAACATCGAGGGTTACTATCAGGAGACGGGTCGCGCGGGGCGGGACGGTTTGCCGGGCGAATGCGTGCTGCTGTTCAGCGCGGGCGACGTGGTGAAGCAACAGCAATTCATCAACGAAAAGCCGAGCGAACAGGAACAGAAAATCGCGCGTGATCAACTACAACAGATGGTGCATTACGCGGAGTCGTCCGCGTGCCGGCGCCGAGAGTTGTTGAATTATTTTGCGGAGGAATTTCCAGCGGAAAGTTGCGGGGGGTGCGATAATTGCCTTTCACCGCGCGCGACCTTTGACGGCACGCTGGCCGCGCAGAAATTACTTTCGTGTGTGTATCGCATCCGGGAGAAAAGTGGTTTTGGCGTCGGACTCAATCATGTGATTGAAGTGTTGACCGGCGCGGACACGGAAAAAATCCGGCGGTGGGGCCACGGGCAACTTTCGACTTACGGCATCGGCAAGGAACACGGACGGCCGGAGTGGGCATCCATCGGGCGCGAACTGGTGCGAATGGGTTTGCTGCGGCAGACGTCGGAGAAATTCAGCACGCTCGAATTGACGGCGGAAGGGCGTGCGACTTTGACGCAGCGGCGCAAAGTGACGTTGACGAAACCGGTCGCCGTGCCGGTGAGCAAGAGCCGCAGTGCGGGAGAAATCAGTTGCGACGAGCTTTTGTTCGAGAAGCTTCGGCAATTACGCAAGCGGCTGGCGGATGAACGCGACGTGCCGGCGTATATCGTTTTTTCGGACGTGGCGCTGCGGCAGATGGCGCGGGAATATCCGGAGAGCGAACGGGACTTTGCGCGCATCAGCGGCGTGGGGGAAAAGAAGCTGAAGGAGTTTGGGGAATTATTTTTGGGCGAGATAGGGGATCATTTGCGGGCGAACGCGCGGCAGATTTTTGCGGAGGGGTCGTTTGGGAGGTGAAAGGCCAATTAACCGCGGAGACGCGGAGGCGCGGAGGTTGTAAAGAGAAATGAGAGAGGGATTTCAATTTTTCTTGGGAGGAATTGGAGTTAGGGTTGGTGCATGAGATCGTGGAGAAATGGGTTGGGACTGCCGGTGCTGGTTTGTGCGGGGTTGGGAATTGCGGGAGGGTATTGGCTGCATCGCGAGTTCAAATTGCCGGTGGTGCCGGCGTCCGATTTGCCGGTGGCGCGGTTTGGTGAGGGACTGGCCGTGGTGGCGTCTCCTGAACCTAAGGGTCCTGATCCGCGAGCGGAGATGGAATTGGCGGCGGTCATGGGACAGCAAAACCGGGTGGAAGATGCCAAGGAACATTATCACGAAGCGGTGCGGATTTACCGCGAGGAGTTGAAGCAAAAACCGAATTCGCCGGAGGTCATGAATGATTTGGCTTGGTTGCTGGCGTCCAACCCTTACCCGGAGATCCGCGACGGCAAAGAGGCGGTGGAATTGGCCAAGCAGGCGTGTGAATTTTCAGATTGGCGGTCGGCGGTTGCCGTGGGAACGCTGGCGGCGGCGTACGCGGAGGCGGGGCAATTCGACGATGCCGTAAAAACCGCGGACCGGGCGCGGACGATTGCGCTGGCGACCCAAGTGCCGGACGTGGCGGCGCGCAATGAAAAGTTGAAAAAACTTTACGAGGCCAGGCAGCCGTATCACGAGGCTTACTGACGGATGATCGGAAAAAGCCGGCGGCGAAGAAAAAAAATCGCGTTTTGATTTCTTTTCCGTTGATAAAGAAAAAGGGAGGCGTAGATTGAAATTATTATGGCTACGCAAGACCATAACCTGATGGCGAGTATGCTGGTGTTGATGCTCTCCTTTGTGGTGGTGATGGGTATTTTCCTCGTTTACCTGGTGCTGCGCTGGCGGCATGTGCGCCTGACCACGCCCGCTGAATCCCGGTCGTTCGAGGAACTTGCAACGGCGCTGGCGATCAAGGGGCCGCGGCTCGGCTTGAAGCGTCCCAACTGCTGGCTGGCGATCCAAAATAGCGATCTGCTGGCGGTGCAATCGGCGCTGGCCTTGCACAATCCCAAACCGTGCTCGTGGAGTGAAGGGCTTTCGGGCGAAGGCGAATCGAAGTTGTTCGTGTCGCCGCCGGTATCGGGGTGGGTGCTGGTGATGGGACCGGCGTTGCCCGATCCGGGTGAAGATGTGGATGTGTGTTTCCGATTTTTGCTGGAACTGAGCCGCAAGGTTGGGCAGGTGCAATTTTTCAATGAGAACGGGATGTTGAACGAGCACGCGTGGGTGCGGGCGGAGTCAGGCCGCATTTTGCGCGGGTATGCCTGGGCGGGAAAGACGCTTTGGAACCAGGGCAGCGTCACGGCGGCGGAAGTCGAGTTGGGGATGAAATGCTATGATTATGCCGAACCGGAGCCGAAGGCGTTTGGCTTGGGCGAGCCCGGGGTGAACAACGCGGATAAGGTGCATCTGCTGGCTTCGCGGTGGAGCGTGGACCCTGATACGATTGATGAACGGTTGATCGAGCAGGAATTGGGAATTGTGGGGCAGCCTTCGCGGTGGTTTTGAGTGAGCCGCGTGCGGGATTTATCAAATCCAACTTGCCTTTGGCAAGAGTTGGGCAGAGAGTCGGGCAACCTCGAACCAGGAGTTGATTGTTTATGTCAATTGAACTCGCGCTTCAAAAATTTCCAAAAGACATCAAATTAAAAGAAGGCTTCAAGTGCCGTTCGCGTCCGTTGCGGCGAGACGACGAGAAGGCGTTTCACGAATTTTTTCTCGGTGTGCCGGTGACCGAAAGGATGTTTATCAAGCATCGCGTGACGGAGCCGGAGACGATTCGGAATTGGTGCCAGACGATTGACTTGGGGCGGGTGCTGCCGTTGCTGGCGGTTTTGGACGGAAAAATCATCGGGAGCGCGACGCTGCATCAGCAACTGGGCGGGTGGAAACGGCACATCGGGCGTCTGAGCGTGCTGGTGCATCCGCAATTCCGCGGGCGCGGGCTGGCGCGGGCATTGGTGTCGGAGATACTTTCGATCGCGAGAAATTCGGGGTTGGAAAAGGCGGAGGCGGAGTTCATCGGCGAGCAGGAGGCGGCGATGAAGGTTTTTGCGTTGCTGGGATTTCGCGAGTTGATGCGGCTGGAGGATTACGTGAAGGACATGCAGGCGGTCACGCATGACTATGTGCTGATGGGCCTGGAGTTGAAAACGGATGAAGAATATGCGGCGGCAAATTAACGAAGCGCACGGCGGGATTTTTTCATTCGCATGACGCCGGTGATTTGTCCGGTTTGCGGGGCCGATGTGCCGCGCGGCGCGAAGGTATGCCCGGGGTGTGGTTCGGATGAGGAGACGGGCTGGTCGGAAGAGGCGGCGGCGAGTGGGCTGGATTTGCCGGACGAGGAATTCGATTACGAGGATTTCACTAAGCGCGAGTTTGGCGGCATAAAGCCAAAACCACGAGGGATTTCGTGGCTTTGGTGGGCGGTGGCGGTGGTGATTTTGGCGCTGGCGTTTTTGGGATGGGTGATCAGGTAAGAAATATTTCGTTGGCAGGCAAGTGTGTGAGTTTTGGTTCCAAGTGAGAAGTTCTTTCGTCCCTGACCGGGACTTATCCTGGAAACGGATTTCAACCCAGCAATAAATTGCTGGGCTAAGATCGGTCGTCCCTGCGGGACTGCGGCGGCAAGGCAGTCTGAACGAAAATGAAACCGTTGAAACGGTTGAAGACCTCGCGGCAAAAAAATTCCCCGCGTTAAAACGCGGGGTTAATGAGAAGTTTTCGGTTATTAGTCTTGTCTTGATAGACGCCGAAAAGAAAAGGGGCCTTCCAATTCTACAGTTGTGCGTTATTCGACGCGAGGCGCTCTTATTTTTTACCAACCCTTGGCGGTTCCGTAGCCGCGGACGAAGCCGATGCATTGGGCGACTTCGGGGAGGGAATGGTCCCAGTCATATTCGTATTCGATGGAGATGTTGCCGGTGAAGCCTTGCGCTCTCAGTTCTTCGAGGATTGCGGGGACGTCGGAAACGCCGGTGCCATAGGGAAGATCGTGAGCGCCGGGGCCCATTTGATTGAGGTCTTTGAGGTGGCTGCTGATGATGTGGCCTTTGAGGATGCGCAGACAATCCACCGGGTTCAAATTCGAGCGCACCCAATGGCCGGTGTCCGCACACGCGCCGATGCGGGAATCGCGGCCCTGGACGACGGACAGGATGTAGTTCGGGTCCCACATGCGGTAGTTGGGGTCGTTGTTGCGCTTGGGATGGTCATGGAAGCCGACCATGATGT
The DNA here is from genome assembly GCA_036268055.1 of Verrucomicrobiia bacterium. Taxonomy (NCBI): domain Bacteria; kingdom Pseudomonadati; phylum Verrucomicrobiota; class Verrucomicrobiia; species Verrucomicrobiia bacterium. Next base: position 480,555 of record DATAUW010000017.1, read on the forward strand.
CGTATTCCTTTACGAGTGGTTCAAAGGTATCAATGGCGTCCACGGATTCGGTGGTGACGGCGCGAAGGCCCATCGTCTTGGCGAATTCAAAAATCTTGCGCGCGCCGGCAGGGTCTTTGGGAATGCCCACGACGCCATAATTCACCGCTTTGACGTGATATTTCGCGAGTTGGTCTTTGACTTTCTGGATGGTGTCGGGCGAGGCATTGTGGTCCCATTTCACGTTAGGCTCGGCGGGGCTGAGGCTTTGGCCGGGATAAAATTCTATGACTTTGCCACCGGCGGCAGCGGTTTTTTCGATGGCTTCAAAAACGGTGAAGCGGTTGAAAGTGTAGGCCTGGCAGCCGATGAAGAAACCGCCGGATTTGCAATCGTCCGGGATTTTATTTTCGGCGTGGAGGGTGAAGGCGAGGGCCATGATAGAACAGAGGGCGAACAATGGTTTCAGGGTCATGTTGGTTTGGTATTTTAGTCTGAGTTTTTTTGACGCAAGAGAAGATAGTTAATTCAACTGCTCGTAAGCTTTCAGAGTCAAAAATTCCTCGAGGGTTTCGCTGGCGATAAGGTCGTCGAAAAGTTTGGTGGCGGCGGGGAAGTGGCCGTTTTTATAACGGGATTCGCCGCGCTCGGTTTGGATGCGCGCGAGTTCTTCCTGGATGAATTGGCGCACGAGCGGGAGCGTGACTTTGCGGCCGTCGTCGAGGATGCCTTTGGGATTATGAATCCATTGCCAGACCTGGGTGCGGGAAATCTCGGCGGTGGCGGCGTCTTCCATCAAATTATAGAGCGGCACGCAACCGAGGCCGCCGAGCCACGCTTCGATGTATTGGATGCCGACGCGGATATTGGCGCGGACGCCTTCCTCGGTGATCGGGCCTTTGGGGACTTCGATGAGTTGCGCGGGCGTCGCGGAAACGTCGGGGCGCTGGCGATCCATTTGGTTGGGCTTGTCGCCGAGGACGCGGTCGAATTCTTCTTTGGCAATCGCCACCAAGCCGGGATGGGCGACCCAGGTGCCATCGTGGCCGTCGGTGGCTTCGCGGCGTTTATCTTCGCGAACTTTGGCCAGGGCTTTTTCGTTGGCGGCGGGGTCGTTCTTGATGGGGATCAGCGCGGACATGCCGCCCATGGCGAAGGCGCCGCGTTTGTGGCAGGCCTGAATGCACGCGAGCGCGTAGGCGCGCATGAAGGGCGTGGTCATGGTGACCTGGGCGCGGTCCGGCACAATGAAATCGGTGTTGCGCGCGAATTTTTTGATGTAGCTGAAAATATAATCCCAGCGACCGCAGTTGAGGCCGGCGCTGTGATGGCGGAGTTCGTAAAGAATTTCCTCCATCTGGAAGGTAGCGAGAATCGTCTCGATGAGCACGGTGGCCTTGACGGTTCCCTGCGGCACGCCGAGCAGATTTTGCGCGAGGACGAAGACGTCGTTCCAAAGGCGCGCTTCGAGATACGATTCCATTTTCGGCAAATAAAAATAAATACCGGAGCCGTGCTCGTGGCGGTATTTGGCGTTGTGAAAAAAGTAGAGCGCGAAATCGAACAGGCTCGCGGATGCCGGATGACCGTCCACGCGAAGGTGTTTTTCGTTGAGATGCCAGCCGCGCGGGCGGACGAGGATGGTGGCGACTTTTTCGTTGAGCTTGTAGCTTTTGCCTTCGGGATTTTGATACGTGATCGTGCCACGGATGGCGTCGCGCATATTGATCTGGCCATCGAGCGTGCCCGGCCAGGTGGGCGCGTGGGAATCCTCGAAGTCGGCCATGTAACAGTTCGCGCCGGAGTTGAGGGCGTTGATGACCATCTTGCGGTCAACGGGGCCGGTGATTTCAACGCGGCGATTTTGCAGATCGGCGGGGACGGCATCCACGCGCCAATCGCCTTCGCGAACGGATTTGGTCTCGGCGGGAAAATCGGGAAACTGGCCGGCATCGAGAGATTTTTGGCGGAGCTTGCGTTCCTCAAGGAGTTCGAGGCGGCGCGGGTTAAAGGCGCGCTGGAGTTCGCAGAAAAAATGAAGCGCGCCGGGCGTGAGGATTTCGGCGTGGGCGCCTTCGGCGGGCGTGAGGACTTCGAGGCCGTGGGGCAGTTTGGTTTGCATCGGGAAAAATTTACGATTTAGGATTTACGAGTTACGCGCTAAATGATGGATTGTTTGTGGGATATTAATGGGAAAACGCGGTGGGAGGCAAAAGGAATAAATTCGGCCACAGATTGAACACGGACGAAACACGGATTTTTTAGAATTGACGCGTCATTGGCCGCTTGTTTGATAGTCGGCAATGACGAGTGATAAGGATGAGCGGACGACTCAATTAAAGACGCATCGGGTGGGACTTCTGCTGGCGTTGCTTTTCCTGTCGTTGCCTGGGCTGACATCCGCCCAGAATGCTGAACCCAATGTAACGCGAGCCGAGGCGTCGCCTGAGACAAAAACTTCATCCCTGCCGACAATTCGAATGGTGTTCTTCACGCCGGCGGATATTTTCGTGCCGCCGAATGTTCAAGAGAGGTTGACCAGGATCGCAAAAGTTACCGAGACGTTTTTTTCCCGAGGGATGGAGCAATGGGGTTATCCGGCGGCGGTGACAAATATATTTCAACGCACGACCAACGGAATGGTCGAGGTCTTGAATGTGAAGGGAGAGCAGCCGGTGGCGAGCGGAAAATATTCCAAACCGAATTTTGCGCGGGAAGTCATTGCGTCGGCGGCCCGCCAATATGGCATCGCGGAGAAAGGGCAGGTATGGTGGATTTTTGTGTGCTTGGGAGATCCGCCGGCGAACTTTGGAGACTTTCGCGGAATAGGCAATCCTCGCGATGGCGGTTGGGCGATGGTCAATTACAACACCCGACCGGGCGAGGTTCGGGCGGACCTGGGATTGGCAGAGGGTTTCAATGGTAAAATTTTTATGAAGGGAGCTATCCACGAATTGGGCCACGCGCTGGGATTGCCTCACACCGGGCCGGATATTTCATTGGGCCGCGGAAATTCGTTGATGGGGCCGACGACCGCGCTTTACGCCGCCAGGAAATATCCCACGCCGGAAAAGATTTATCTGTCGGAGTCATCGGCGGCGATGCTGTGGAGGCATCCGATTTTTTCTGGAAATTCAATGGGCGATGCGAAATTGCCGAAAATCAAATTGGTTGATTACAAGGCGTCGTTTAACCAGGCAGAGGACATGGTGACGATTTCCGGCAAGTTGGTTTCCGATCAAAAGGCGCATAGTATCGTCGTGATTGATGACCAGGGAAAAGAATATTGGAACCGAAGTTACGTTGCTCGAATTGGCGAAGATGGGAGGTTCCAAATCCGGATCAACCAACCGGCTAAGGCCGACGGTTACCATCAGATCGTGTTTTGTTTTGACAACGGGATCGTGACGGGCGACGGGAACCATTTGGTCTTTCAAAGCCACTGGGAAATCAGGAAAGCCTACACCTGGCGGAACGACGCGTTTCAGTTTGATAATTAAACGAGGGGAATTTATTGCGGGACGGTGCGGAAATATCTTTGGGGGGTGTTGGTGTAGATGAAATCCTGATAGGTGAAAGTGCCGCCCTGATTGGTGATGGTGGCGATGGTCAGCCAATCGGAAAGATTGGTGGAGGTTTGCAGATTGAAAAGACCATTGGACGTTACGGGCGAATTCCAAGTAAAGCTGGCGACCGGCTGTAGGAATGACGACGGCCCGAATAAGAGAAAATGAAATTCAGAGGTGTTGGTCAGACTGGAATTGATCGGATAGACAACGGGTGCGTTAGTGGTTCCATCGAATGATGCCCATAACGGCAGAAAGGTCGTGGCATTTGCGGGGGAATAGTTGGGATCGTTATAGATGAGGCTGGGGCCGAGTTTGTTAAAATTGATGGTGATCGGCGGTTGGATGACGCCGGGGCCGTCCTGCAAGGGAGCGCCATTGTTTATCCAGTTAGAAGTGCCGGTGCGGGAGACATTGTTGTTTCCAATGTATTTTGCGGTGAAGAGAATGTCCGGCTGGGTCAGGGTGCGCTCGACGGTTTGATATTGGATCACGCCGTTCGTGATGTAGGCATCAATGTATATATTAGTAAAGGGCGGAAAGATGCTGGAGATGATTGAATCGAAATTTACGCGCTGGAAGGTGATCTTATTGACGCCAGGGCGAAGCGCCGTCCTCACGAAATTTGTGCCAAGGCCGTGAACATCGGGCAAGAGGCTTTCGAGCGCGAGGTTGTTTGTGCTGAGCAGATAGGCGAGGCCGCCGGCGTCGTCGGCGGTGAGGCTAGAAAAGTATGTTCCGGTGGAAAGGCCATCGCCATAAATAGCAGAACCACTTTCGTAATCTGCGACAGAAGAATTTGCGCTTTCGGCATCGGTAAGTGAAGTTGCGATCGCATCACCGACGGGCAGGAAGAATCCTAAATCACTATTGAGGTCTATAAACCCGTTTGACGCGCCTTCGTCATAGAAAATCACGTTGTTACCGTTATGAAATGCCACTTGAGGAGCGAAGATATCGGTATTGACAATTATTGAAGCATACAGCGCCTGGGGATCATAGTTCCGGTTTTCCAGCGAATAGGTAAAATCCAGATTGGTCGGATTATACGAAAAATTCCGCAGGGTATTAACAGAAGCAGATGGCTGGGCCAATCCCATTTGTTCCACCAGCATGACAAGGGCTTGCGATTTTAAATCCACAAGATTTCCACTCTGAGCAACGAAATTCACCCGGCTGGATTTCAATGGATACGTTGAAAGATCAACGTGCGAGGCGGGCGGGAAATCGTTGAGGACTTGGATGGCGCTTTCGACAGCGGCGACGCCGTTGGTGCCGAAGTAATCGAGGAAGGATTGGTCGAAGGCGTAGGTAATAAGGGGGACGTTCCAGCGATAGCCCTGGCCGATAAGCATTGGGCCGCCGATGGCGGTCGGAAGCTGATATGCGAGGGGCGTAGTCATCCACGGCGCGAAGGGGCCGAGGAGGGCGAAGGCAAAGGCGGATTGCCCAGCGAACAGGGCAAGCGTGACGGTGAAAAATTGGCCGAGGCGGCGCATGGAGTTAATGATCATTCCTTAATTGAATGAAAAATTTAATACCATGCCGACGGGCCGAACCTCAATGATATTCCTGCACGGTGCGGACGGCGTAGCCGGATTTTTTGAGGGCGGCGATGCCGAGCGCGGCGGCTTTGGCACCGCTTAAGGTGGTCATGATGGGCGTGTTGGTATAGACGGCGGTGGTGCGGATTTTTACTTCGTCGGCGCGCGGGGTTTGGCCGGCGGGGGTGTTGATGACGAGTTGGATTTCGCGGTTTTTCAAGAGGTCGAGGGCGTTGGGGCGGCCTTCGGTGAGTTTGTAGATGCGCTGGACTTTGAGGCCGGCTTTTTCAAGCACGGCGGCGGTTCCACTGGTGGAAATAATTTCAAAGCCAAGGTCGGCGAATTGGCGGGCGACTTCGGCGACTTCGGATTTATGGGCGTCGCTCACGCTGATGAAGACGCGACCGCTGACGGGAAGGGGGGAATTCGCGGCCATCTGAGATTTGGCGTAGGCGATGCCGAGGTCGGCGTCGAGACCCATGACTTCGCCGGTGGAACGCATTTCGGGCGAGAGCAAAATGTCCTGGCCATGAAAACGGTTGAAGGGGAAAACGGATTCCTTTACGGCCCAATACTTTGTCCAGATTTCCCGGGTGAAATTAAGCTCGGTCAATTTTTTGCCGGCCATGACTTTGGCGGCGAGCTTGGCGAGGGGGACGCCGATGGATTTGCTGACGAACGGCACGGTGCGGGACGCGCGCGGGTTGACTTCGAGGACGTAAACGGTTTCGCCTTTCACGGCGTATTGGACGTTCATCAGGCCTATGACGCGCAACTCGCGCGCCATTGCGCGCGTATATTGGCGGATCGTCTCAATGACTTTCTGCGAGAGGGTGTGGGGGGGGAGAACCATCGCGGCATCGCCGGAATGGACGCCGGCGAATTCGATGTGTTCGAGCATGCCGCCGATGACGATGGTGCCTTGCGCGGGATCGGTGAAGTGGCCGACGTCGGCGATGCAATCCACATCCACTTCGGTGGCGTCTTCGAGAAATTTATCCACGAGCACGGGGCGTTCGGGCGAGGCTTCGACGGCGAAGCGCATGTAGTGGGTCAACTCGGAATCGGAATAGACGATTTGCATCGCGCGACCGCCAAGGACGAAGCTGGGGCGCACGAGGACGGGATAACTTAATTGGCGCGCGGCGGCGAGGGCTTCGGCTTCATTGGTGGCAAGGCCGTTGGGCGGTTGAGGGATGTCGAGCTTGCGCAACATCGCGGCAAAGAGTTTGCGATCCTCGGCGATCTCGATGCTTTGGGGCGAGGTGCCGATGATGTTGACGCCGTTTTTTTGCAGGCCGAGCGCGAGGTTGAGCGGGGTCTGGCCGCCGAATTGCGCGATGGCGCCCCAGCATTTTTCGCGTTCGTAAATGTGAAGGACGTCTTCGAGCGTGAGCGGCTCGAAGAAAAGTTTGTCGCTGGTGTCGTAATCGGTGGAGACGGTCTCGGGATTAGAATTGACCATCAAAGTTTCAAAGCCGTCTTCCTTGAGCGCGAAGGCGGCATGCACGCAGCAGTAATCGAATTCGATGCCTTGGCCGATGCGGTTGGGGCCGCCGCCGAGGATCATGACTTTGCGGGTGTCGGTGGCTTTGATTTCGTCGTCGCCGCAATCGTAGGTGGAATAATAATAGGGCGTGTAAGCCTCGAACTCGGCGGCGCAGGTGTCCACGAGGCGGTAGCTGGGGATGAGGCCAAGTTTTTTGCGTTCAGCGCGGACGGCGTCCTCGGTCTGGCCGGTGAGATGGGCGATCTGGCGGTCGGAGAAACCGAGGGACTTGGCTTTGGCTAAAATATCGCGATTCATTTTGGTGTTAAATCAAACCGGGGAAGTAAGCATGAAGGCGAGCGCGGTGGCAAGTCCGGGTTTGGGGGAATGGTGAGGGGTCGTTATTGGAGATGTCTGATGCGTGTGGTGGATTGGGAAACATTTTTTTGACGCAGAGGCGCAGAGACGCGGAGGCGCAGAGAGGAATGGATTTTGGGATGGGGAAGGAAACTAGGTATGAAGATATGACGGAGCATGGCGGAAACAGAATGACCTTTCGCCTGAAAAACATCGCCGACGCGTTCTGGCACGTCGTGATCGAGAAGGAAGTTCAAGGTTTATTTGGCCGGCAATCAAATGGTCAATTTCCGCATGATGATCTTCGTAATAAGACAGGCATTCGTAAGCCTGGGCGCGCGTTGCGTCGGGGAAGCACTGGGATAGAGTGTCCACAGTTTCACCGTTTTGCAGAGAACTGATGATGTCATGGACGCCGATGCGAGTGTTCTCGATACGTGCATGACCGCCGCGTACGCCTTTTGTCCGGGTGATATAACGATACGTTTCTTTGACGCCTGCCATGTTAATGAAGTTAGCCAATTTAAAGAGCCATCGCAAGTTTGGTTCTAAGGTCTAAGTTTGTAAGATTTAAATGACAGATGCGCCGCTTGCCAACAGTTTGGTGGTCAGTTAAATTTCGGTTATGAAATTGCGGCTGCTCATCGAGTTGGATCCTAAAACCAAAAGGTGGTCGGCGGTTTTTCCTGAATTGCCGGGCTGCGCGAGCGCGGGAGACACCGAGGCGGAAGCGGTGGAAAATGCCAAGGAAGCGTTGACGCTTTGGTTTGAACCGTCACCGATGAAGTTAGGCAGAGGCGCCAAGTTGCTTGAGCTTTCTCTTCCTTGAGCCAGCACCATCCAGTTTGCAATGCAAAAGAAGTCGTTAAAGTTTTGCGTGCAAATGGTTTTCTTTTGGCAAGGCAATAGGCAGCCATCAAAAATGGCGTCATGCTGATGGGCGGCAGGTGATTGTGCCGATGCATGGCAGCAAACCAATTCCCATCGGAACTTTAAAGAGCATTATTCAAGGAAGCGGATTGAGCGCGGACGATTTTCGCTAAGGGACAATTCGGAGTAATCCCGCATTATAGATCATCAATAAATTGCCGCTGGCTGAATGCGAAATTCAAGATGGATATTGATCGGATTCGGCGGGGTGCTCGTAGCAATCATTGTTATGATTCTCTGCACGCGTGATGGGCAGAGGGCGCATCCGGTGTTTACTGCGGGGAACGGGAGTGTGGTATCGGTGGAGACGTGTTTGAGTCCGGATCAAACTTATTTTCACGTGTATGAGGGAAATCTTTTGCAGCGAGGGTTCAATCGGTTCGGCCACGGCAAGCTGCCGGCGTGGCTTGGGGGATGGATGTATTACGTGCCGATCTCGAGCAATCATTTCGCAGTGGTGATGCGGCATGGCATTCGCAATATGGCCAACCCGTCAGAAGTATTTTCGGGGTCGCAGGAATTTGTCGAGTTGGACGCACACGGGCGGGAGATTATCGGGTTGCATACGATGACGATTTTTCGAAGTGACTCGATCCAAAGTATGTTTGGTCGGAACCGGGTCAATGGGGAGCAAAACATTTGGGAGTTTCCACAATCGGCGGAGACGAATTTGCATTTTCGATTTTGTTTGAAGGATCCCAGGACGGGCAAGGTTTCGACGAATGAGTTTGTGACGATCAATCCGGATTTTAAGGGGGAGTGAGTTTAAATGACCGTCAGGCAAAAATGGATTCTGGTGATTGTGGTATTGGGACTTTGTTTTGTATGGGTGGGAATGCAGCGTCCAAAGGCGTCGTATGTTTTGCCGGATGGGACGACGGTCCATTTCGTGGCGATCAAGCAGGGGCATGTGGTGAGATTCTACGAAGGACAATTTTGGGAACGGGCGTTGTTCGCGATTTGCCGGACGAATAAAATTTTTAAATGGCATATCGCGGGGCAAACTTTTGCGTCTCGAAATATCGAGGGCAGTCTCATGGTGCATATAAAACAAACGATGACGAATGGTGTGAGGATTTCCTCGTCTGGAAACAATGTGCCGCAACCACCGATGGCCGGCCTTCGGAATTTTGGTTTTTTCACCGAACACCTGGGATTGATAGAATCCTCCGGCAAGGAATGGAATGGAATAACCATTCGAAAAAATTTTAATGCGACGTTCAATCCAGTCCTCGAATTATCATCGGTGGACTATTATTTTGAATTTCCAATAGTGTCAGATAAGGATCTGCATTTTCGATTGAGTTCTGCGACGGCGAAGGGTGCGGATTCGACGAATGAATTTATTCTGCCGAATCCAAATCGGTGGTAGGGGTTTTGTTAGGGATGGGGAGCCGAGACGCTCGCATGGGCTCGCCTCGCTGCGCACGAAAGTGTTTTTTTGAATGGGCGAATTTTTTTGCATCTTCGGACTTTGAAATTTGTGAGAGCAGTCCTTCTCTGATGTCATTTACAGTCGTCGGGTCGTGGAAAAACACCACTTGTCGGTGGTAAATATCTGACGTACGGTGGAAGGTAATTCATTTAAGGCGAATTTATGAACCAGACCTCCGCTTCGCTTCAGTGGAAGATGGCCGTTATAAGCATCGTGAGCCTGCTGGTGATGGCTTACGTGGATTACGCTACCGGTTACGAACTCATTTTCTCGGCTGCCTACCTCGTTCCGGTTTCGCTGTGCGCCTGGTATTTTGGCCGGCGGTCCATCTGGCTTATGTCTATCGCGAGTGGGTTGGCATCGTGGCTGGTGGATATATTGTCAGGGCATTTTTATACCTATTCGATGGTTCGGTATTGGAATGCCTTTACTTGTTTTTTTATCTGTGTCGTGACCGGTTTGTTGCTGCATCGGCTCAAGCGGACGTTGGAGGAACGAACCCGCACGAACCGGGATTTGCAAAAGGCGCTGGAGGATTTAAAAAATTCGACGGAGGAAATTCGCAAGCTGCAAAATGGGTTGCAGGTGGTTTGCGCCTGGACCAAACGCATCAAAGTGGGCGACAAATGGATGACGCCGGACGAGTTTTTAAGCACGCAGCTTCATCTCAAGCTTTCGCACGGGATGTCGCCCGAGGCCAGCCGTGAGTTTGAGAAGGAACTTCAGCGGACGACTGAACCGCATTCGCACGAAGAGCATGGTTAGAGCGTCTTGATAAAGGATATATCGGGCTAGCGAGAAGTTTTGGTGATGAGCGCGATGTTTCAAATGTGCAAATTCTTTCGTCCCTTACGGGACTTGGATTGTAACGAGCGCAAACCCAGCCATAAATGGCTGGGCTAAGATCGGTCGTCCCTGCGGGACTGCGGCGAGGCTGCGTGCGCCGCCCACTATATCTTTCGTTCCCGCGATTTGGTAGAGGCAAAAAAATGCCGCGCGGACGAATCTCGCGCGGTAAGTGAAAGGATGATTTTTTATCGTCTTAGCTGCGCGGAGGGAGTTTCTTTTCCACCGGCACTTTTTCGAGCGAGACGAATTTGGGGAGGCCGCCTTCGGTGGGGACTTTGGTTTCGCCTTCGATGAGGGGGCGGCAATACTCGATGAATTTTTCGTTGGGCATGAAGCCGTCGGCGCTGATCCAATCGCGCGGAAGCAGATGCTCGACGTTGGCGATGTCACCCAAGGGTTGCAGGCCGGTGGTCCACTTGTAAGGGCTGCTGCTGGTGCGGACGATCTTGACCATCATGCCACTTTGGCCGGAGACGGCGGCGCGGACGGCGGCTTCACCGCAGGCGGCGGCTTCGAGGGCGTCGGTCGCGCTGGCGTAATGGGCGGCGGCGCGCTGGGCGTAGCCGAGCTTGGCGGTGCGGGTCTTGGTGTTGAGTTTTTCCTGGATGATTTTGGCGAGGTTATCGGCGGCGCCCGACAGGACGGGGTGGCCGAAGGAATCCACGCGGGATTTGTCTGCGGCGATTTCTTCGCCAGCGGCGTTGCGGACGCCTTCGCCAACGACGACAATGCAATATTTATATTGCGCGACGGTTTCCTTGACCTTGGCGAGAAACGCGGCTTCGTCGAGATGAATTTCGGGCAGGAGAATGATGTGCGGAGCGTCGGCCGGGGAGCGCTTGGCGAGCACGGTCCCGGCGGTGATCCAACCGGCGGAACGGCCCATGACTTCGACGAGGCAGCAGAAACCGCCGTCGGTGGCCATGCTGCGAACGTCTTCGCCGATTTCCATGATGGTGGTGGCGTTGTATTTGACGACGGAACCGAAGCCGGGGCAGTGGTCGGTGTGCGGGAGGTCGTTGTCAATGGTCTTAGGCACACCGATGACGCGCATTTCATAGCCGCGTTTGACGGCTTCTTCATGGATTTTGTGGGCGGAATCCTGGGAATCGTTGCCACCAGCGTAAAAGAAGAAGCGGATGTCATGGGCTTGAAAGACCTCGAACAGACGGTTCATGTCCTTGGCCGCGGCTTCGGGCTTTTTCTTGAAATCAATTTTGTAACGGCAGGTGCCGAGGGCGGCGGCGGGGGTGTACTTGAGACCTTCGATAGTCCTGGCTTTTTCCTCATTGATGTCAATGAGTTCCTCGTTAAGCAGGCCGAGGACGCCATTGAGACCGCCATAAATCTCTTCGATACATTCGTGTTTGCCGGCTTCCTGGATGACGCCGGCGACGCTGGCGTTGATGACCGCGGTGGGACCGCCGGATTGCGCGACTAAAAGATTGCCAACTAATTCTGCCATAATGTTCTTGGATTAAAGGGCTGACGCGGATTTTGCGAATCGCCCATTTTTACGATAACCGTTAAAATGAGGCGGAAACATGCCTTCTGGCGGGGCGGGTGTAAAGACGAATCGGCGGGAAAGGGGAGCCGCAGACGCCCGCAAAGTGTATATGCTCCATCGAATAACAGAACATTTGTATCCTATGGAAGGGTGGACGTATCCCGGAAATGCGGTATTGTGGGGCCAGTTCTTTGAAATACTTCAATAGGACAGGCAGGAGAAATAGGAGAAACCCGATGCCCAATGCCATTAGGCGAGCCAAAGGGTTCGGATAAGTTCGCCTGAGTTCGCCTTGGCTCGGATAAGTTCGGATAAGTTCGGGTATTTTTTTTGAGGGGGGTTAGATGGGGCTTGCGGGACGTTCCCGCTCTCATTGGGGACGCCCTTCAAAAAATTAATTGGTTCGTGACGGTTTGGGGTGAGGGGATTATATAAGCTTTATGGCATTTGTTGATTTTCCTGAGCAGAGGCAGGCGGTGGATTTGTTACAGCGCAGCCTGGAACGCGGGCGGCTGGGCCATGCGTATTTGTTCACAGGGCATGATTTGGGGGAGTTGGAAGCGCTGGCGCGGACGCTTGCGAAGACTTTGAATTGCCAGCAGCCGGTTCGCCGCGGGGCGAATGGCTCGGCGGTGGATTGTTGCGATGAATGCGCCAGTTGCCGTCGCATCAATGGCGATGGCCATGCGGATGTGCATTGGGTACGTCCGGAATCGAAGTCGCGGATCGTCAAGGTCGAGCAGATGCGCGATTTGATGCAGGAGATCAATCTCAAGCCGAATGACGCGGAATATAAAGTCGCGGTGATCGTGGCGGCGGACCGGTTGAATCCGCAGGCGGCCAACGCGTTTCTCAAGACGCTCGAAGAACCGCCGCCAAAATCCATCCTGATTTTGCTTACGACCGAGCCGCAACGGATTTTGGAGACGATTCTTTCGCGTTGTCTGCGGTTGAATTTCGGCGGTGAAGGTGCACGGTTGCGGTCGCCGGCGCAACTGGAATGGCTCACGGGTTTTGCCGAGATGGCAGCGCAGGAGCAGAAAAGTTTGATGAGCCGGTATCGTTTGCTGGGCGCATTGCTGAAAAAGCTTGGTGAACTCAAGGCGGAGATTGAGAAGTCGGTGTCAGCGCGGTCGCCATTGGAGCGTTACGACGATGTGGACTCGCAGTTGCGCGATAAATGGGAGGTGGAATTGACAGCGGCGATCGAGGCGGAGTATCGGCTGCAACGGTCGGAGCTTTTAACAACGCTGCAATGGTGGCTGAGGGACGTGTGGGTCAATGCGGAGTGCGGAGTGCGGATTGCGGAATTGGGGAATTTTCCAGGCCTTGAGAGCGTTGGTAAAGTGGCGAAGCGGGTCTCGGCGGCGCAGGCGGCGGAGAATTTGCGGGTGATGGAGCGGACGCAAAGGTTGTTGCACTCGAACGTCCAAGAGGCGCTCGCGCTGGAAGTCGGCTTGCTCAAATTGAATTTGTGAGTGTGAGCGCAAAAACCGAAGTTCGCACACCGTCTCCGGCGATGGGGGCGCGATCGTCTGACGATTCGATTTTGCAGGGCATGTTTGCAGGAGCATTTGGCGGGTTGCTTGCGCTGGCATTGCTGAAGTTGGGCAATCCTGCGATCCTGCAGAAGCTCGTCACGCAACCGACGAATATCTACGAATGGATTCTGGCGGGATGGCCGTCGGTGGTGGGTTACTGGCTGCTTGGGGTCGTAGCGGTTTTAGGAATCGCGGTGGCTCGATGGCGGACGAATGTCCCGTTATGGCTGGCGGGGTTGCCATTGGCCTGGCTTGCGTGGGAAGCAATCGCGGCGACACAAACCGAATGGCCACGCCTGACGGGGCCCACGATGGAACATTTCGTCACCTGCGTGGTGTGCTTTTATCTGGGGTTTTTTTCTCTAACCGGCGGAAAAAAATTAGCGTTCTTTTGGCTGGCGCTCTTCGCCGGATTTACTCTGGTGATGGTATCCGGTTTCAGTCAGCACTTCGGCGGCTTGGAGGAGTCGCAAAAGTATTGGCTGACGTATGTCTATCCAAAGCTGGAGGTCATTCCGCCGGGATACATGGAAAAAATGTCGAGCCGGCGGATTTTCTCGACGCTGTTCTATCCCAACACTCTCGCCGAAGCGATCCTGTTAATTTATCCGGCGATGCTGGCGGTGATTTGGTCGTTGCGCGAACGATTTACCGCTGGCGCGCGCGGTTTGCTGATGGGAGTTGCGAGTGCGGGTGCGATGGGTTGTTTGTTTTGGTCCGGGTCGAAAGGCGGATGGCTGCTGATGCTGGTCATCGGTCTGGCGGGCACGATGTATTTTCCGATGAAGCGGCAAGTGAAGGTGATGTTGATCTATGTGGTGCTGGTGCTTGGGCTGGCGGGATTCTTCGTCAAGTATATGGGCTTCTTTAAGAAAGGGGCAACGAGCGTGGTGGCGCGTTTCGATTATTGGAAAGCGGCGGCGCAAACGGCCAGAGACAAGCCGGTGTTCGGCAGCGGACCGGGAACATTCGAGAAGTCCTACGAGCAGCGCAAACGCCCCGAATCGGAAATGGCGCGGATGGCGCACAACGATTATTTGCAGCAGGCGTCGGACTCCGGCGTGCCCGGCTTCGTACTTTACACGGCGATGGTCGTGGGTAGCTTGACATATATATGGCGCTACGGGCGTTTGGAGGATGATTGGATACGACTGGCGGTTTGGCTGGGCTTGCTGGGATGGGCATTGCAAAATTTCATCGAGTTCGGGCTGTACATTCCGGCCGTGGCGTGGGTGGCGTTTGGCCTGTTGGGCTGGCTGTTGAGACAGACCGGAAATCAAATTTACAACCGGAAGACCGCTAGCTATAGTGGCGCAGCTTGATGAAGATACTATTCTTGAACGGGCCGAACTTGAACCTGCTGGGGCAGCGCGAGCCGGAGGTTTATGGGCGGCTGTCCCTCGCCGACATCGAGGCGAAAGTTCGGGAACGCGCGGCTAAGTTCAAGGTCGAGGTGGAATTCCGCCAGTCGAATATCGAGGGTGAGTTAGTCACTTGGATTCAGGAAGCAAAGGGCAAGTTTGAGGTGATCGTCCTGAACGCGGCGGCCTATACTCACACGAGCGTGGCCTTGCGAGATGCCATCGCCGCAGTGGGAATTCCGACCATCGAAATCCACCTATCCAATGTCCATGCGCGCGAAGAATTCCGTCATGTGTCATTGATCGCGCCGGTGTGCCGTGGTCAAATTGCAGGATTCGGACTCAACTCTTACGTTTTGGCAGTGGAAACTGCCATTATCGTTAACGCAAGTAAGTAATTGCTCAAAAGCGCAAATTTATTGACATTTTTTACCTTAAAATTGAGATTTTTTAACCCTTAAATTTTCCTTCTTGACGCTTCCGGCCAACCAAATTACTGTCCCCAACACTGAATATCCAAAAGAGTCAAAACCGATGGTCGGCTGCGACTCCTGATGAATCGTCCGGCCGAATTGAGTTGGCATTTGGACGCGAAGTTTAAAAACGAAAGCGCTCTGTGGATCTAAAAGATATTAAAGCCATCATTGACTTGATGAAAAAGAACTCCATCTCGGAGTTCGAACTCGAGCGGCAGGAATTTAAAATCAAACTCAAGCGCGGGGCCAATGGTGTGGTCGCGCCTGTCCAATACGAAGAAGCCCAAATGGTCACTTACGCGTCTGCGGCTCAGGTAGGCGCTCCCGGCGCTGGAGCCTCGGCTGCCGCAGCCCAGGCGGCTTCCGGAGAAGTCGAGATCAAGTCGCCGATGATTGGAACCTTTTATCGCGCCCCTTCGCCCGAAGCGGGCAACTATGTCGAGATCGGCACCGAAGTCGGTCCCGAGACGGTCGTCTGCATCATCGAAGCGATGAAAGTCATGAACGAGATCAAAGCCGAGGCGAGGGGTGTCATCACCCAACTGCTCGTCGAGAATGCCAAACCGGTCGAGTTCGGCCAGCCGCTGTTTAAGATTCGTCCCTTATGAGGCTCTGGTCGCGGCCGGGCTGCGATCCCTCACCATCAAGTCATGTTTGAAAAAGTTTTGGTAGCCAATCGCGGAGAAATTGCCGTCCGCATCATCCGCGCTTGCAAGGAGCTGAATGTCCGTACGGTCGCGGTCTATTCCGATCAGGACGCCAATTCCATGCATGTCCAGCTTGCGGACGAGGCCATCTGCATCGGCAAAGGCCCGAGCAACGAAAGCTACCTGCGCATTGACCGCATCATCAGCGCGGCGGAAATCGCCGACGTGGATGCCATCCATCCCGGTTACGGTTTCCTTTCGGAGAACGCTCACTTCGCCGACGTTTGCGAGAGTTGCAACATCCGGTTCATCGGGCCGAATTCGCGCGCCATGAATGCGCTCGAAGACAAGGCCGTCAGCCGCAACCTCGCCAAGAAAGCCGGCGTGCCCATCCCGCCCGGTTCGGATGGCGTGGTCGAGCATGAGCAGGATGCGCTTGTCGTGGCTCGGCGCATCGGTTATCCGGTGATGATCAAGGCCGTCGCCGGCGGTGGCGGGCGCGGAATGCGCGTGGCGCATAATGATATTTCGTTGGTGAAAGGTTATCACACCGCGCGCACCGAAGCGGAAAAAGCGTTCGGCAACTCGGGCGTTTATATCGAGAAATTCATCGAGAATCCGCACCATATCGAATTTCAAATTCTCGGTGATCACAAAGGCCGCATCATTCACTTGGGCGAACGTGATTGTTCCATTCAGCGACGCAACCAGAAAGTCGTCGAGGAAACGCCGTCGCCGATGCTCGACAGCAAATTCAAAAAGCTGCGCGACAAAATGGGCAAGGCGGCCGTGCGCATCGCCGAGCTGGCGCATTATACGAATGCGGGCACGGTGGAATTCATCGTGGACGACCACGGCAATTTTTACTTTCTCGAAGTCAACAAGCGCATCCAGGTCGAGCATCCGATCACCGAGGAAGTTACGGGCATTGACCTCGTGCGTTACCAGATCATGATCGCGATGGGCGAGCCGTTGCGCCATTCGCAAAGCGATATTCAAATCAAGGGCCACGCCATCGAGTGCCGCATCAATGCGGAAGATCCCTTCGACGATTTTCGCCCGTGCCCGGGCCGCATCGAAATGTATTATTCCCCCGGCGGACGCGGCGTGCGCGTGGACAGCCACGCTTACGCGGGCTACACCATTCCGCCTTATTACGATTCCATGATCGGCAAGCTCATCACCTACGGCAAAGACCGTCGTGAAGCGATGGACAAGATGAGTCGCGCATTGGGCGAGTACATGATCAACGGCATCAAGACCACGATTTCCTTCCAGCAGGCGATTTTGCAAGACCCGAACTTCCGCCGCGGAGTCTATTCGACAAACTTCATCGAGCAGTTACTTAGCGGAGCAAGACGCGGGTTGATCGAAGAATAATCCGGGTTATTTATCATCCGGAGCGGAGACCGGATGGAATTCCCGGTCTATCCTGACTTCGCCGGTCGTAGTATCAATGTTAGCTCTGAAAGTTTGCGCCAAGGTATCTATTGGATGCTGGATCGCTTTTTGCGAATATTTCCAGCTTAATTGTATAAGGATGAAAATATTGAATTCCCCATTCCGGCTCAGACGAACTGACCAGAACTCCATCATTATCCGGAGGCAAATCGGTGTCGCTTATCTTGAATTGGCCGGGTGTTTTTGAATCCTCGAATTCTGTTCGCAGCCGATATGTCTGGGTTATTTTCTGAAGCAGTTTGGCCTTCAAAAAATAATACGCTTTTGGCTTTCCCTCGCGCCGAAGAACTACGAAACCGGCTCGTTCAACTTGTAAAAAATGGCTTTTGTTCGGAGAGGGAACGGTGGGGTTTCCGCCCGGGACATAGACGTTATTGAAATAGACCGTCGGCAGGGCAATATCGTCGGGACGAGTGAAATCTCCGGTCGAGCATGAAACTAAAAATATGACCGGTAATAAAAAAACGATAACGCGCATAGATTTTCCTCGCCTGAAGAGTAAGGCAACCGATTTTTTCTTACCACTGATTTTGATGCGCTTTGTTATCGGTTGGAAAGCGACGGTGGCAATTCTTCCGCACCCCAATTCTTGTTCGGCTCGCGGCCCATCTCGAATTCCAAAGTTCCGCCTGCCGCAATTTCTGCGTGCTTGATCCACGCGCGATCGAGCGGCTTGCCATTCAACTTCGCCGATTGAATATAAATATTCTCCGCTGAATTGTTATGCGCAATCACTGTGAAGGTCTTGCCGGGATAATAATGCGGGTCGAGGCGAATCGTCACCTTATCGAACAACGGACTGCCGATGATATACACTCCATCCACCGGCGACACCGGGTAAAATCCAATCGCGCTCAACACATACCATGCCGACATCTGGCCCACGTCGTCATTGCCGCAGATGCCATTGACGCCGTTGCGATACGCGTCGTCCATGATATAGCGCGACCACTTTTGCGTGAGCCACGGCGCGCCCGCATAAGTGAATAGATACGCGGTGTGATGCACCGGTTCATTGGCGTGGTTGCAATACGCGTTCCACAAAAAGTTCGTCGGCGTCTTCTCGAAAAACGTGTTCAGATAATTCAGGAACTCGTCCTTGCCCATCAATCCGATCAAGCCGCTAACATCCTGCGGCACGAACCAGCCTTGCTGATACGGGTTGCTCTCCACGCAGCCTTGGCCTTCGGTCGTCGCGCCCTTCCACGGCGTCCACGAACCGTCCGCCTCCTTCGCGTGCATGTTGTGAACGGCGGGATCGTAGATGTTGGTATAGTTCAACGCGCGCCTGAGCAGCACCTTGGCGTCGTCCGTTTTGCCGAGCGACTCCGCGAATCTTCCCGCGCAATAATCGAAATACGCATCTTCCAAAGTCCACGAAATACTTCGCGGCACGAATCCATTGGTCTTATAAAATGCCAAATCCGCGCGGCTGCTTTTCGGCCCAGTCACACTTTCACGGCAAAGCCGGTAAGCCTCGTTCACATCATAACCACGAATGCCTTTCTCATAAGCATCCGCAAAAACCGACACCGCCGGATCGCCTATCATGCAACCGGATTCCGCGCCGAGAATTTCCCAGCGCGCTAAATAACCATCACCGCTTAACACCGCCTGTTGCATCAGTGAGTTTACCAAATCATTCACAATGTCCGGGCGGATGATGCTCAACAGCGGACATTCACCGCGAAAAACATCCCAGCCGCTAAAGATCGTGCGACACGTAAAATCACTCGTCTTATGGACCTTGCCATCCGCACCGGTATAGAGTCCGTTCACATCCGAGCACGCTCGCGGGTCAATCAGCGAATGATACATCGCCGTTGCAAAAATCGTTTTCTGCGTATCTGTCCCGCCTTCGATTGCCACGCCTGACAATGCCTGCGACCACAAATCCCGCGCGCTCTTCCGTACAGCATCAAAATCCCAACCCGGAATATCATGCTGCAAATTTTCTCGCGCACCCTCAATGCTCACGAACGAAATGCCCACCTTCAGCAAAACCTGTTGCCCGACTGTCGTTGGAAATTCGTCGAAGAACCCCAGATGCTTGTCTTCGCGCTCGCGGCAGCCATCAAAGATTTCTGCGTGTGCGACCGCGTCGCGATAGCGTTTGCTGCCGACGTCTTCGCGATGACGGTTCCAACCGTCGGGAATGTTCGCCGACCACACGCCAAATTTTTTCAACGGCTCGCTGAATTGCGCGGAAAAATAAACCGTGTAATTCGCTTTGCCCGCGCCGTCGCCCCAACCGCCGCCGGATGGTGGGCACTTCATCCAGCCTTCAATCGTGTGGTCGTCCACAACTTTCACTGATTGCCGAGTGGATGTGCCGCCGATGCGCCGCGCTAAATCAATCTGGATGCGTGATTGGTCAGACTTCGGAAACGTGAAGCGCAAAATTCCCGCGCGCGCCGCCGCCGCAAGTTCGGTGCGAATATGATAATCATCCAGCGTGACGGCATAATAACCCGCTTGCGCGATTTCTGTGTCGTGCGAAAAACGCGAACGATAACCATCCTCCGAGCCGTTCACACCGCGCTCGGTTTTGAGCGCACCGGTGGTGGGCATCACCGAAAAATTTCCCAGGTCGCCATACCAACCCACACCGCTCATGTGGGTGAAGCTGAAACCCTCGATGGATTTGTGTTCATAGGAATAACCAGGCCCGTTATCACCGCCGGTGATTGTGTCCGGACTGAGTTGCACTAGGCCGCAGGGAGTCGTCGCGCCCGGAAAAGTTTTGCCTTCGCCCAGCCGCGCGCTCGTGCTGGCGCCGATGATGGGATTGATGTAATCGGCGAGATCTTTCGTTGCTTCCGCGGCAAAACCGGTGAGTTCAAAAAGGGCACTTCCGGTAAGGAGAGCGATGAGGAAAAAGTTTTTGTGCATTCGGAATCGTCCGACGCCACAGTAAGTGCATTTGTTCATGCGTATTGTAATCAGGTTGAATCACGCTAGCCTAGTGATTGGGTTTCTGATTACAATAGCGTCTCCACCCTTTTAATGGTATCCCCGGAAGCGGGTGGGAGTTTTGGAGAAGCTTTCAGTTTGGAAAATTGATTCGAGCGACCGAAACTCCCAGCTGAAAACTTCCTACGGCCCCTTCAATATCACCCGAAAGCCAAAAGTTCCCTGTCGCTCGTCCGGTTTGCAATACCAGCGGAACTCCGGCCGCAGATTCACGTCCACGAAGTCCTGCCATGAACCGCCCTTCAAAAAACGAAACGGCTGCGATACGTCGCTCATGCAAAACTCCATCACATTTCCGCGAATATCGTACAAGCCAAGATTATTTGGCGCGAGCGAGCCGACGTCGCTTGGCTGCGTGCGGTTCACCGCGCCGAGACTCGTCACGGCATTGTCCAGCGTCGCGTCGCCGACGAGCGATTGCCATTCGTCTTCCGTCGGCAAGCCATATTGAAAACCTTTCGGCAAAAATTTCTTTTTCAAATCGCGCGCAGTGAGTTTGTCGCAGAATTCCACAGCGTCATTCCAGCAAACATTCTCGACCGGCTGCGAATCGCCGGGAAAGGCGCTGCCGTTTACACCCATGATAGCAGTATATTCTTTTTGAGTGACCTCATACACGCCCGCCCAAAATCCGCCCGGCACCTGCACCAGCTTCATGTTGACGCTGTTCGTAAAAGTAGGCCCCGGAACTGCTGGCTCATCCACATTCGTCCCATTTTTGGATGGAACTGGTTCAGTTACGGTATTCGTCGCCGCATCATCCGCCGCGTACGCGGAAATGCCTAATAAAACCGTCAATAAAACCAGCCAAAGATGCCGCAACTTCATGCCCAAAAAATCAGCACTTAATGTGCCAGAAACGAATAGCTTGCACCCGTTTTCCTCGACCGGAAACAAACCATCCCTTTCGCGCATCTTATAAATTGCTGGCGCGGTTTTTTTAAAAATGTTGGCGCCTATTTTCCTTTGGAATAACTGTTTGACAGTTCCACAGCGCAACTCTAACTTGACCCGAGAAAACATTTTTTTATGGCAGACGAAACAACTCCAACGCCGGGCGGCGCGGTCCCTCCGAAGCCCCCTGAAGCCTCCAAGGTTCAACCCAAAAAGGAAACGGTCCGCATTAATTTGCCACCCAAACCTTCCGCCGCGCCGACGATCAAGTTGCCGACGCTGCCTCCCGGTGGTCCGACGGCTCCGGCTCCCATGCCGGCAGCACCCGCAGCCGCCGCTGCTCCTGCCGTTGCCCGCGCCGGTGCTGCGCCCGTGGCTCCCGCCGCTGTCCAACGTCCCGCTCCGCGTCCCGTCGTTCAGCAAGCTGCACCCGCATTAAGCGGATTGGACGTGGGCCTCGCGATTGCCGCCGCCGTTGCCGGTTTGGTCGCCGTCGGAAGCACTATCTATTGCATGATGTTGTTCACTTGAGAAAGAGCGGACATCAACGCCTCGTTGCACCACACCTATCCATTTAATTTTTACTCATGGCCTCCACGAACATCGTTACGCTGACCAAGGACAATTTCCAGGAACAAGTCCTCAAATCCGCCACGCCCGTCCTTGTTGATTTTTGGGCCGAGTGGTGCGGTCCCTGCAAAATGATCGCGCCCATCCTCGATGAATTGTCCGATGAATACGCCGGCAAGATCACCATCGGCAAGGTCAACATTGATGACCAGCAAAACCTGGCCACCGAATACGGCGTGCGCGCCATTCCCACGTTGTTGCTTTTCCAGAACGGTGAAGTGGCGGAGCAGATTGTCGGCCTGCGCAGCAAGCGCGACCTCAAGGCAAGCTTCGATAAATTGACCTGAGGTTTCCCGCGCGCGCGGGCGTCATGCCGCTAATCGTCACGCCCCGCCAACTCGTCCAGCGCGCGCAACTCTATCGGCAGCTCAGCCAGCTCACGGCGGCGGGCATTCCCATCATCGGCGCGCTGGAGATGCTCTCGCGTAATCCACCTTCCCGTTTCTTCCGCGAGCCCCTCAAGCAAATGGTCCTGCAGCTCTCGATGGGTGCGACCGTTTCCGAGGCCCTCGCGCATCCCGGCATGTGGGTTCCATCCTTTGACGTCGCGCTCGTGCAAGCCGCCGAACGCAGTGGACGACTCGACGCCATTTTCCGCCTGCTCGCGGATTTTTACGAAGACCGTGCGAAGATGCTGCGGCAAATCATCGCCGACTTATTATATCCCGCATTCCTGTTTCACTTTTCGCTGTTTCTATTTCCCCTGTTGCAATGGTTTAAGGGCACAATGACGGTAACCAGATTTTTTCTGGAAACCTTTGCAATTCTGCTGCCGATCTACGGCGGTATCGCATTGATAATTTATGCCGCGCAAGGCCGCCGGGGAGCGCACTGGCGCTCGATTTTTGAAAAGTTTCTTCGCCCGGTTCCTGTGCTGGGGACTGCGCGTCATTGCCTGGCGCTTTCCCGGCTCTCCGCCGCCCTTGAAGCGCTCATTAACGCCGGCGTTACGATTGTCGAGGCATGGGAAATGGCCGCCGCCGCGTGTGGTTCACCAAGAATTCTGCACACGGTTCTCGCCTGGCGTTCGCAGGTTATGTCCGGCACGCTGCCCTCCGACGCCGTGAACGCCGCGCCGCGCGAATTTCCCGAAGTTTTTAGGAATCTTTACAAGAGTGGCGAAGTCAGCGGCCAGCTCGACGATTCACTCAAGCGGCTACGCGATTATTATCAGGAAGAAGGCACAACCAAGCTTCACCTGCTCGCCCAATGGATGCCGAAATTTGTTTATTTCATCATCGCCGGCTTCATCGCTTTCAAAGTCATCTCATTCTATACTGGATACTTCAACCAGATTAACCAAATCACCAATGGCTTTGGCTCCGGTTCACAGTGAACGCATGCGGGGCAAATAATCTTTGCAGCCCGCGCCATCGCTCTATTTAATCCTTCCATGACGCTCGACGAAGTTCTCAAAAATGAAGAGTTACGCCAGCACGAATTTCCCGTCACTCGCGACAAAATTTTTCTCGCGCATGCGGGTGATTGCCCGCTGCCCAATCGCGTCGCCGAAGCCGTCTCGAATTACGCCCGTGCCGCCACGCTCGGTGACCAGGAGCGTTTCATTTATCCGGCGGTGCTCGATGAAGGACGCCAGCTCGCCGCGCGTCTGCTCAATTCCAAGCCCGAGGAAGTTTCGCTCGTCGGCCCCACGTCGCTTGCGTTGAGCTTCTTCGCGTCCGGCCTGAATTTTCGCAAGCACGATAACGTCCTCATTTATTTCGACGATTATCCCTCGAATGTTTATCCGTGGATGGCGTTGTCCGAGCGCGGAGTGCAAGTGCGCCTGATCAACACGCGTGAACTCGGCAGCATCCGCACCATTGACGTGATGGGGCAGGTGGACGAGCAGACGCGGCTCGTCGCGCTGGCGTCGTGTCACTTCGTGTCCGGCACGCGCATTGATCACCAGGCGATCGGCAAATTTTTGCGTGAGCGAAATATTTTATTTTCCGTGGATGGCATCCAGACGCTCGGCGCCTTTCCAACCACGGTTGAGAATATTGATTTCCTCGCCGCCGATGCTCACAAATGGCTGCTCGGCCCCTGCGCCGCCGGTTTGATGTATGTGAAACAGGATTTGCAGGAAAAATTGCGCCCGCCGGTTTACGGCTCGAACAACGTGCGCTCGCCGAATTTTATCGCGCAGGAGCAAATCACTTTTCGCAGCGGGCCGTATCGCTTCGAGGCGGGCACGTATAATTTGCTGGGACAGGTGGGGCTGAACGCGGCGATGGAGTTGCTCCTCGAAATCGGCATAGACAACATCGCCGCCGAGCTTTTGCGCAAGCGCGCCTTGCTCGTGCCCGCGTTGCAGGCGAAGGGTTATCAAGTCCTCGCCGCGAAAGCCGGGCCCGAAACTGCCAGCGGCATCGTGACTTTTTATCACGCGGACGAAACCATCATCCCCGCGCTCCATCAAAAACTCGAGGCCGCGAATATCATCACGTCGTTACGCAATGACCGCGCTGGACGCCGTTACATCCGCCTCTCGCCGCATTTTTATAACACGGACGCCGAATTGAATCACCTCCTCGAAATGCTTTAAATCAAACCGCAATAAAATTATGAAGCGACGAAACTTTTTAAAAACTTCCGTGGCCGCCGCGAGTGTTGGTTCGCTGGCCGCAGTGTTCAACGCGCCTGCCCAGGACAAACCAGCGGGCCGCGAATTTTATGAACTGCGCCTCTATCATTTGCGCAAGGGGCCAAAACAAAAAGTTTTCGATGATTTTTACCGCGATGCCGCCATGCCCGCTTTCGGTCGCGCGGGCGTCGGGCCAATCGGAGTTTTTGAAATGATGATCGGGACGGATAACCCGACCATGTACGTCCTGATTCCCTATTCGTCTCCCGAACAATTTGTCACTACGACCGACCGGTTGCTTCAGGACGCAGATTATTTGAAAGCGGGCGCGGAATTCCTGGACGCGCCATCCTCAGATCCGTCGTACGACCGCGTGGAAAGCAGCTTCATGGGCGCCATTACCGGCGTGCCCAAATTGAAAGTTCCCGCAGGCGCGTCTGAAAACAAACCGCGCATCTTTGAGCTGCGCACTTACGAAAACCCCAGCAAGCGCGCGAACAAAAAGAAAATTGAGATGTTCAATAACGATGAACTGCGGATTTTCGCCCACGCCGGTTTGCGACCCGTTTTCTTCGGCGAGACACTCATCGGTTCGCGCTTGCCGAATCTGACTTACATACTCACCTACGCGGACATGGCCGACCACGATAAATGCTGGGGTGCCTTCGGCGGCAATCCCGAGTGGAAAAAGTTAAGCAAGACTCCCGGATTCACCGACGCCGAGATCGTATCCAAAATCAGCCGGGTTTTCCTGCGGCCAACCGCATACTCGCAGATATAAATGATTTGCGGTTTTTAGTGACCGCCGATAATGCGCCAGGCCGTTTTGACTGATTCCGGCAGACCATAAAGGTCGAGCGCCGTGATCAAGATCGCACCGCCCCAGCCAGCGGCGAGCAGCAGCCATCCGTTTTTCCACACGCCCATCCGCTTTTGCGAACTGGTGAAGTGCAGCAATGGAAAAAGCGCGAGCGGCAACTGCAACGCCAGCACGACCTGGCTCAAAATCAGCAGGTCATTCACGCTGCCATCGCCGCGCCACCAGATAACCAGCACTGCCGGCACGACCGCGAATAATCGCGTGATCATGCGCCGCAGCCACGGCGAGATGCGCCAGTGCATGAACCCCTCCATCACGACTTGGCCAGCCAGCGTGCCAGTGATAGTGCTGCTTTGGCCGCTCGCCAAAAGCGCAACCGCAAAAAGCGTGCTGCCGATGGCCGTTCCCAATAGCGGCGCGAGCGTCAGGTAAGCGATGCGAATCCAATCCGTGTCGTCGGTGAATTTCACGATCTGTCCGCCTGGCACGCCCACGCTGTCGCGCCCGAAAAACACTGTTGCCGCGAGCACGAGAATGGCGGCATTGATGAAGAAAGCGACACTCAACGCCACGGTGGAATCAATCGTGTTAAAGCGAATCGCCTGCCGGATCGAGGCCGCATCTTTTTTCACTTTGCGGCTCTGCACCAATGCCGAATGCAGGTAAAGGTTATGCGGCATGACCGTCGCGCCGATGATGCCGATGGCCACATAGATCAATGCCGCCGGATGCAAGGCCGGATGAATCAATGCGTGGCCCATTTCCGAAATGCTGGGCTGCGTTTGCGGCAGCACGAAAATTTCGATGTAATAACAGACGGCAATCGTCGCGATCAGCAGCAGAATAATTCCCTCCAGCGTGCGCATGCCGAGCCGTTGCAACGCGAGCAGCAGCAGAACATCGAAACCCGTGATGATCACCGCCCAGAGCAGGGGAATGTGGAAGAGCAGGTTGATGGCAACGGCGCTGCCAAGCACTTCCGCGAGATCGCAGGCGCCGATGGCGACTTCGCACAATAGCCAGTTTGGCCAGCGCGTCCAGGCGGGATACCAATCGCGGCAACATTGCGCGAGGTCTTTGCCAGTGACAACACCCAGGCGTGCGGCGATGACTTGCACCACGATGGCCAGAAGGCTGGCCATGGCGACCACCCAGAGAAGCCCGTATTTGAATTGCGCGCCGCCTTGCAGATCCGTGCCCCAGTTGCCGGGATCCATGTAACCGACGCTCACCAAAAAGGCCGGTCCGGCAAACGCCCGCCATTGCTTCCAGAAACCGGCACCCTTCGTGGGAACGGCAATCGTGCCGTGCATGCCTTCGAGCGAAACGTGGTCCCTGTCCGCCCGCGCATCCGTTTCCACCGAGGCTGTAGCATCTGTTTTCAACTTTTACTAAAAGGACGATACCACAATCAAAATTTGAATCAATAAAAAATATTAGGTGAGACTATATCTATGATTGTATGGCGTGCTGCCGTGGGAGAGAGAAAAGTTTCAAGTTTCAAGTTTTCAGTGGGGAGATGCGGGCTTCTTTTGCCAGCAGGAAGGGATAAGAACATCTGAAAAAATCCGGCGCTTTTAAAAAGACCCGGGGGCAGACGCCAAGGAGGTGGGGATGGGGAATCCCGCTGAAGAAACGTGCTGCCACCCGAATCGCGCCGATTTTTCTCTCGCAGGCCGCGCAAGTCAACGATTTTTACAATTAGATAGTTGCCGCAAAGTTTCTTAAACGGCTTATCCGTGTCGTACGAATTAATGGACGCTCCAATCCACGGGGAGTAGATTAAAGTATGCGACCTTTGGATATTCAACCGATCGGCGAGGAACTGGCGATCAAATGGGCCGACGGCAGTGAGAGCTTTATGAAGCTCGAACGGCTTCGTTGGTGTTGTCCCTGTGCGGGTTGCAAGGGTGAGGTGGACATCATGGGCAATCTTTACAAAGGCCCCGATACGCCCCTAAAACCCCAATCGTTTCAACTCCTGCGCATCGTGAATGTCGGCAGTTACGCCATTCAACCCATCTGGGGTGATGGCCACGCTACAGGGATTTATCCGTTTGAATATTTGCGCAAAATCGCCGACGCGCAATGGCAGTGAATTATTTTCGCTGATTTGTCGATCGCGATCTGCGCAAAAAACAACGCCCCGCTGGTTAGCGGGGCGCTCGTGAAAGTATCGCAATTAATTGGTCGTCGGAATATCGTTGTCCGAGTCGTCCGTTTTCTTCTTGGAGTGGATCAGCTTGCTCCAATCTTGGGGTTCGCCGCTGTCCCACGCGCCGAAGTCAGCCGCTTTAAGATTCGGGACTTTTGTCTTGAGGAACGAAGTCTCGGTCGGCTGGAAGTCTTCGCTCTGCACGATGGTCGGCGTCACGAAGATGATCAAATTTTTCTTGTTCTGGCTTTTTGTCTCGGAACGAAACGCATTGCCGAGTAAGGGAATATCGCCGAGCACCGGAACCTTCGTGTTGTTCTTGCTGCGGGTATCGCCGACGAGACCGCCCATGACCAGGGTGTTGCCGCTCGGAATGAGCACGTGCGTATCAATGCGGCGAATGTCAAACGAATCCGCTTGTGTGGTCAAACCGCTGACCGTCTTGGTAACCACCGCGCCCACATCCGAAACTTCCGGGATAACGCGCAAATTGATCGTGTTGTTCGCTGAGATGCGCGGTGTCACGCGGAGGATCGTGCCGAGGTTCGTATAAATAACCTGCGAACCGCCAGGAGAACCTTGCGTGCCGGCCGTCGTCTGAATGATCGGTTGAGCGGTCGTTACCGCGAGAATGGCTTCTTCATTATCCAGCGTCACGGCGCGCGGAGTCGAGAGCACCGTCGCGTCGAAATTATTATTTAGGAACGAAAGCACCGCGGACGCGCCGTCGGCATTCAGGAACGCCGTGGCCGGGAACAAACCTTTCGCCGTATTCAAGCTCAGGCCGCCGTTGCCGACTGTGGAAGTAAGCAAACTGGTAAGGCCGGATGAAGTGTCCGTCCCCGTGGTGGCGCCGGTGCCATTGGCAGTTGGGCCGTTGGCGGTCGAAAGAATCGTCGGATTGCCAGTAACATAAGGCGCGGTGGATGAACCGACCGGCAGACTGCCGGTGCCAGTGTTGATGGCCGTCGTCGAACCTGTGTTATTCAAGCCGGTCTGGTTATAAGTTCCTGTAGTATTGCCATTGCCGAAAGTGATGTGCTGCGCCTGGAGCGTGCCGGACCAGTCAATGCCCTTGCTGCTCGTCGGATTCTTTGAAGTCTCAACGATGCGCGCTTCGATCAGAACTTGTTTGGTCTGCGTATCGAGGCGGGCGACGAGTTCGTCAATCGTGGTCATTTCGCGTTCCGTGGAAACGATGACCAACTGACTGGTGCGCGTGTCTGAAGTCACTTTGCTGCGCTTGTCGAGCAGGATGGAAGAGGAGTTGATCACGACAACCATGTTCGAGGCGGAAGCATATTTAAGCTGGATGATTTTCGTGACCAGCGGATCGGGAGCGGCGGGGTCTTTGATGCTGATGCGGGCGATGCGCGTCTTGGGATCGTCAATGATGACCAAATTATAATTGTTAAGCACCGCATTGAGCGCCTGGTCGGCGGTCAAATTTTCCCAGCGCAGTGAAACGCTCGGCTGCTGATGGACTTGTCCGTTCGCATCGGGCACGCCGTAATTGATTTTCGGATCAAGCATATAATTCAAGCTGGCCTGGCGGGCGAGATTCTTGATCGCGTCGGTCAAGGGAACTTCATCCATCACGATCAACGGAATGACTGCCGAAGGATCATGGGCTTGAGGTGCATTTGCAGCATCCGAACTGGGAGCGGCAGCGGGCGCGGCAGGAGTCACAGCAACAACGGTCGCATTGGTGACGACTGTGGAATCAACGGGAGCAACCGGCGTATTCGTCGAGTCCACCGCAGCGGCGGGAGTCACCGTAACCGTGGCGTTCGTTGCGACGACAACCGGAGCGGCCTCCGCCGGCGTGGTCGTCGTTGCCGGAGCGGCATTGTCCGCAACCACGGGAGTCGCGGTCGCGTCAGCCGCCGGGGTCGCATTTGCGACGGCAGCCTGGCTGCTGTCCGGCGCGGGCGCATTGATGCGGGCCATGGCCGTGGAACAGATGGCGATGCAGGCGATGAGGCCCAGTAGAGTTGATTTCAATTTCATGATTAATTAGCGTTTTGTTCGGCCCGCGAATTTTCTCGTGCCTAAGTTGCGGGTTGAGTTCAGCAGCAAGGGTGCCAAGCGAAAACACCCTTTAAACAAGCCGGTTTCATTGAGGTTGTGCCCACTCTGCTCGCGAGGTTGTCCATCATTAAGACAAGCTGGTTCACGCGTTGGCGCGTGATTTGACGCGCTGATTTTGCCGGAAAGAAGCGGCTCAAAGTGCGGGGCGGTTTGAACTGGCGAAGGAGTTTTCATGGCGACCGCCGCGTGAAATGCCGGCGCGGGAATTACTGCGCGGCCTTGCGGAGAAAGATTTCGATCGGCTCGGACTGTGTGCTCGCGCGCACGATCACGGATTCTTCTTTGATCCGAACGCAATGAATCTTGACCTTGCCGTTGGCCGTGGTGATCTCCGTCGTTTCGCCATCAGCGAGCGTGCGGTTGTTGATCAGCGCCAGGCGATGGCCGGCCGAACCGGAAAGCCCCTTGAGCGCAAAAGACGATGCTGAGAACGCGACGACATTGGTCGCAGTCGGGAAGGGTTGGCGAACCGACAGCGGAAAGAATGGGTCCTTCGTGGGCTTGACCGTTGGATCAAACACCGAAAGCGGCACGGCCAATTCTGCGGGCGCTTCATTTGTGCCGGCGCTTTTGCTGTTCGCGGCGGGTTTGGTATTCGTGCCGCGTGCGTCTGCCAGCAGCGTGAGGAACAGCGCGACCGCCGCGGTGAGCCGGACAAACGAGATGAGCCGTGACGATTTCATGTGGTTGCTCTAGGAATCACTGGATTTAACGAGCGTGACAAGATCCATGCGGAACGTCAGTTTTTCGTGCTCCTCGGCGCTGGTGCCGAAGCCCGGCTCCAGTGTCAAACTTTGCACGCGCAAATAGGGAAAATGATTTTCAAGCTCCGCGAGAAATTTCCCGAAGTCATAATAATACGCCGAACCGCTCACGACGACCCGCGCCTCCTTGTAGGGAAATGCTCCGAACATTCCGACTTTGCCGACCATCGGCGGCCCAAACTGCGGCATGTCCACCTTGTAACTGGGAACATTGAATTGGCGCATCGAACTCACGATCCACGAAAACAAATCGCCGGAAGGCATCGTGTTTTCGATCATGTTGAGGTGATTGGTCGCATCCTTGAGCGCATCCGCCACCTGGTCCGCCTCCACGCTGACCTTTTGCATCTTGGAAATTTCCTGTTGCACGCTGTCGCTCTTGCGCTTGATCTCGGCAATCTTATCTTTCTCCAGGCTGATCAAGCCGAACCAGAGTCCGGCGATGATCGCGCAGGTGACCAGTCCTACGAGAATCAGTTGCGTGCGTTTTTCTTTGGAAAGCTTGCTCATAATCAGCGCTCGTGATCGGGATAATTTAATTCCAGGCTGAACAACACGTACGGTTTGCCCGAATCAGGATCCAACTGCGGGGTCGAAAGATTCTTGAGCATGATCTCATTCGTTGAGACCTGCTGTTTGGTGAAATAACCACTGTGCGCGAGCGTCTCCTTCAAATGATTGATCGCGTCGTTGCCGGGGTTGGGGCTGGTGTCTTTGGCATCGAGAACCAGCTTATTTCTTTCGAGCGATCCGGCGGGTTTGCCGCCGACCGAGTGCCCGCGCTCCATTATCGGTGCGACTTCCGGAACAGCAATGAAACTTTGTTCCATGCGGAAATGCGTGATCTGAATTCCATCCACCGTTCCGTGCATCAGCGCGTCCAGCAGGGGAGCATTGAGAAAACGATTTGCCGCCAGGCGATTCAACGCTTCCAGCTTGCTTTTCACGTCAACGAGACTGTGTTTGTTCACGAGAATTTGATTGTAAGCGTTCGTATGCGAACTCAGGCGGGCTTCGAGATTCGAGAGATGGGCTTTGTCCGCCATGATTTTCACCTGCAACGAACTCATCCAGACCAGCACCATCACGACGAGGCACGCCGCCACATAAATCGCGCGCTTGGTCGGGTCTTTCCGGCGGAGTTCTTCCGCAGACTGCGCCTCGGCAAGAAGATTGATGCGAATAGGCATAAACGAAATTAGAATGCGACGGCCGCTGCGCCTATGGCGACGGTCAGTTGGGGAGCCACCTGTTCGATTTCGCTCACCTGGACGGCGGGCAGCGCCATTTGCAGATTCGCCACCGGGCTCCACGATTTGCAGGGAGCCATCAACTCGGTCTCGAGGGCTTTCATGATGAATTCTGATCGGGCGGATCCGCCCGAAACATAAATCTGGCTCACCGTGCGGTCCTGCTGATGTTCAAAGAAATCCACCGATGCCCGCAATTCGCGTCCGAGCGGTGTGAGCAACGGTTCGAGATTCGATTGCACTTCGCCCGGCATACCGACCTTGATGCCTTCCGCCTCGGCGTAGCTGATGCTCATCGCTTCGGCCAGGCCCTGGGTAAGTTTGTCTCCGCCGATATTCACCACGCGGCTGACCATCAATTCACCCTTTTGCAGCAGGCAAATCGAAGTGCTTTTGAAACCGATATCCACCAGCGCGACCGCTTCCTTTTCAAAGATTTCCGGCATCGTCATTTCAAAGGCATTGAACGGCCCCACGATCCCGGGAATCACCTGGTCGGGAATCAATCCCGCGCCACGGATCGCCGCCGAGAGATCGTCCGTCAACTGTTTCTTCGCGCCACCCACGAGCACCTTCAGCTTTTGCGACGTGGCATTGATGGCCTTGGGCGTTTCACCAGCCACGGCCGTGTTCTGGCGGATGGGAATGAAATAGCAATCGAAAGTATAACCCGGTAAATCCTGCTGGAGATAATTCTTCGTGTTGATGCGCAAAATTTGCCGCATGTCGGCAACGGGTATCTGCGGCAATTCCGCCTGGCGCACGATGGAATCATTCACGCTGATGGCCAGGCTCACGTTTTTAGTCTTCGTGTCCAGCGCAGCGTAAACGGCTTTCAAATGGTCGGTAAGCACATCCACCGACAACTCTTTTTCATAGAGCGGCGCGTCCATGATGCAGTAACGCAACAAGGTATAAACATCCCCGCGGCGCTGCAGCAGGATCGCTTTCGTAGAACGTCCGCCAAGGTCAATGGCGATGACCTGTTCGCGTTTTTTCGACTGACCGTTTAAAAATGGCAAAGCCATAGCATTTTTCTTAACTACTTACCGGCGGTGAGTAGCAACTCCTTTGCCATGTTTCGCCAAGCCGGGCGGGACTGCCGGAATCAACCTTTGAAACTCGCGGCTCGCGCCTGTAATTCGTCCAAAAGTGTCCGCATCGGCAGGGAAGGTTTGCCGCGCCAGAGCGCGCCCATGATGACATTCGGAAAGCCGGTCAGCGGCAGCGAACGGACTTTTGGAGACATCTTTGTCTTGGGAATAGACACCGTCAGGCCAATGCCAAAACCGTTCGCCACATAGGTTTCTATGGCGTCCACCGAATTGATTTCGATGCTCGGAAACCCGATGGAAGACCTTTCAAAGGACGGCGTGAATGAAGAACGATTAATGGGAAGGCGAGCGTACTCGCGAGCCCCATATAATTCAGACGCCTTCTTCAGCAACGCGCAAGACAGCGAAAGACGCGCAAAAATTTATCCGCACTTAAGCGCACTTATCCGCTCCGACCCGCACTTTCGGGCATTTTTCCGAAATAAATATTTTGAAGATTTATGCGAACCTAAGCGGGCTTAAGCGAACTTATCCGGACCAAAGCGAGCCAACACGAATTATTGAGCTTACCTGATGCGGACCAAGGCGAGCCGACGCGTCTGATCCGGCCTTTTTCGTCCGCTTCCGCAGTTGGATGGCACACGAAAGCCTGCTGATCTCCTCTCGCGCTCCTCCTTATGTCAAGGAACCGCACCATTTAAGCACATCCCAAAGCCCTTTGCAAATTGCCGCCACAGTTTAGGCCGTACGGCGGTTTGTGACCGCCAAATCCCTCGCAGAACGAACTTCGTTGCCGCTGACTTGCCAAAAGCCATTAAAAGTTAGAAATTCTTGCCATGACGAGCACAGTCACCAGCAAAGGCCAAACCGTAGTGCCAAAGGCGCTTCGCGAACGATTCAATATCAAACCTGGAGCGACATTGGACTGGAAGGAAGACGGCCAATCATTACGCGTCGTCAAACTGGAACCTTGCAAGTCGGGAAATTTTATCGAAAGCTTGCGGCGATTGGGCCGCGTTCCGGCTGCCGCACGCGACAAACGCCCGGTTAAACCGGCTGAGTCAGGCAGACTGTAAATTCACAAAATCTTGGCTTTCCCGGCAAAACCGAAACGAAAATCACAATACAACCCGCACCGTTTGCCGATCCACCTCAACGAGTGAATTTTCCTCAAGCGCGGCAATGATCTCCCGTAAATGCCGTTCAAACAGCGACTTGAGTTCGCGTGAGCGGATATTGCCAGTTCGCACAAGCAATAGTTTCCAGGGCTTTTCCTGTAAAAGATGCGAATAGTAAAAATCCGTGTCCTTGGTAATGACGATGCGCTGTTCGTTCAGAGAAAGCGCATTTAAGACCTTATCCGCCGTGCGATTTTGGGCGGGCAGTTGCGAAGTATGGATGGCATCGTGTCCCGCCGCTTGCAACATGACGCACAATCCCGGCGGTAGATGTGCATCCACAACAAATTTCATGTCAACGCCAAATGACGGCTTTTGAGCCTGAGCGATTGCGCGGCAAACTCTAGGCACGCCTGCAAATCCTCGCGCTCAAGGTCGGGATATTCCGCCAACAAATCTTCAACCGAATCACCTCCTGCCAAATATTCCAGTATGGACTCCACCGGATAGCGCAATCCACGCACACAAGGTTTGCCGTGGCAGATCTCCGGATTGATTGTGATTCGCGACAATAATTCAGCGCTCGACATGTCGCCAACTTACATGATTTGGGAATATTTGCCAAGCGCGTTGCTGTATGAGGCCTCGCAAACTGAGAAGTTAGCATTTTCTTTCTTGAGCGGATACTTTGCTTCAGCAGGGTACCAACTGATACGCGCCGCGGACGAACTAGATAAGTCTAAGCGTTTGAGGTTGGGAATTTCCTGGAAGGTTCGGGCGGCCTCGACTTGTTCGATCACTTTTCATATCCGCCGCCGCAGGGCATCGTCGGTAAAAGCGGACAAATCTTTTTCAAAAGATTCTCGAAAAAAGGCTTTCACGCCGCGCTCTCGAGCTGTCAAAAGACTTTCTTTCGGCTGACGAGCGGAGTTTTTTCACCGGTTTGAATGGCGTGAAGGATGGCCATATCTTCCAAACTTTCGCGCAAGGCATCGCGCAGCAAATCCTGGCGTTCTTCCAAAACTTCGGTGACAGCGGCTTTGAGAAGTCCCTTCAATCGGCGTTCCTGAATGGCGGTCATAATGATTCGACGTTTGATAGCCTGCTAATAATTCTACCTAGTCCGTACTCAATGCAAGGCGGCTTTTTATTGGTGAGCGCACGCACTCACTTCTTCGCCCTTCGCAGCCCTCGCGTATCCTTCGGCCCCACCTTTGGCGGATTGCGCCGCTTCGGTTCAACCGTTTTAGGCCGCGACTTCGGCACCAGAATTACCGGACAACCTTCGTAACCGAACGCCACGCGCATCTGGTCGCCTAAATATTTTTTATACGCGTCCGAAAACAATTCCTCGCGATTCACGAACAGCAAAAACGTCGGCGGCGCCTGCCGCACCTGCGTGGCGTAGAAAAATTTCAAACGATGCCCCGCCGCACTGACCGGTTGGCGTCGTTCCACCGCGTCGTTGAGCGCGCGATTCAAAAGCGCCGTTGGGATTTTCTGCGTCAACTGCGCCGCGACATATCGCACCGCTTCAAGCAGGCGATCCAAATTGAAGCCCGAGTGCGCGGAAGTAAAAATGACCGGCGCATAATCCAGGAAGAAAAGATGCTGCTGCACCCAGTCGCCGAATTCGCCCAGCGTGGTCATGTGTTTTTTACGACGCTCATCGCGGCTGCGATCTTTCGCCTGCCGGCGTTCGATCTCCTCCTCACGCGCCTTCCGCACCTGTTCCTCGACGAGGTCCCATTTGTTTACCACCACGATACACGCCTTGCGTGCCTCCACGATTCGGTCCGCCACTTTTTTATCCTGCTCGGTGATGCCCGCTTCCGCGTCCAGCACCAGCACGCAAATATCGCTGCGCACGATGGATTCCTCCGCGCGATTCACGCTGAAAAATTCGATCGAATTATCCACCCGCCGCGATTTGCGCATCCCCGCCGTGTCAATCAAGACATACGATTGCCGCACGCCATCCGTCTCTACCTCGAACGGCACATCCACCGAGTCGCGCGTCGTGCCCGCGATGGGACTTACAATGACGCGCTCCGAATGCGTGAGAGAATTGATGATCGAAGACTTGCCGACATTCGGTCGCCCGACAATCGCCAGCTTGATCGGCCCTTTGATCTTGTTCTCCAACGGCGGAACTTCTTCGCCTTCCACCACTGCGGGTTTTTCCACCACTTCTTCGCGCGGCAACAAAGCCAGCGCCGCATTCATCAACGCGTGGATTCCTTCGCCATGAATCGCGCTCACCGGAAAAATCTTTTCAAAACCAAGTCGCGAAAATTCAAACGCCGCCGCCTCAGTGCGATATGTATCCACTTTATTCGCCGCCACGAGCACAGTCTTGCCCGACTTGCGCAAACGCATCGCCACTTCATTATCGAGCGGCACGATGCCCTCCTGCACATTTACCACGAGAATGATGACGCTTGCCGATTCAATCGCCAGTTCCACCTGGTCGAGCGCAGCCTTGGTGATCACATCCATCGCTTTTTCGCGCCGCAGCAAGCCGATGCCGCCCGTGTCCACCATCGTGAAAGCGCGGCCACCCCATTCCGCCTCGGCGCTCACGCGGTCGCGCGTCACCCCGGGCTCGTCATGCACGATGGCGATGCGCTTGCCCACGATGCGATTAAACAACGCCGACTTCCCGACATTCGGACGACCCACTATGGCAATAAGACCAGACATAACACCAGCATGCCGGACAAACCCCCATCGCGAAAGGCAAAAGCGCACGGATCTAATGCTGCGAGCACTCTCTCGATAGAACCGGAAAAGTGAGCACTTGAAACTTGAAACTCCTTCCCGGGAAACCCATTGTCCATCGGATGCCGCTTAATTCGTTGTTCAAAGATGTGGATCGTCGTACCGCCTGGCTGCGCGTGGTTCTTCTCGGCGCGACCCTTTCCGGGCTGCTCACTTCGATCCCGCTTTGGCTCAACGCGCGGATGTTTCCCTTGATTCCCATCGTCCCCGGTTTTCCAACCTTGCCCGCGCCCCTCGACACCATTTTTTTCCTGCTCATGCTGGCGAGTTTGCTGGCCGCGTTTTGGTTTTATCGGCCGGCCATAAAATGTTTTTTGCTCCTTGGCTTGTTTGCGTTTTGTGAAGACCAGAATCGCGGGCAACCGTGGTTTTACCTGTATTATATATTGCTCGGTTTGACGTTGCTGCCACCTCCCAGCGCTATCGCTGCGGCGCGGCTCGCCATTTCCGCGATGTATATCTGGAGCGGGCTGCAAAAATTAAACGCCCGCTTCTTCGCCGTCGAACCCGCGTGGTTTATCAGCCCGGCGACGCATTGGCATTTGCCCGGTTTTGTTCTTGGCTTCATGCGTAGCGTCGTCTGGTGCGCGCCTTTCATTGAAATCGGCATCGCCACCGCCGTCTGGTCGAAGCAAATCTGGCGGGTGGCGATTGCGGTTGTGATCCTCATTCATCTCGGCTCGGTCCTGCTGCTCGGCCCGCTCGGCTACAATTATAACTGGGTCGTGCTGCCGTGGAACTTCGCGATGATCGGCCTCGTCGGTGTGCTCTTC
Organism: Verrucomicrobiia bacterium; assembly: GCA_036268055.1. Classification (NCBI taxonomy): domain Bacteria; kingdom Pseudomonadati; phylum Verrucomicrobiota; class Verrucomicrobiia; species Verrucomicrobiia bacterium. The sequence continues at coordinate 517,588 of DATAUW010000017.1, forward strand.
TGGCGTGGCAAACCGTTCGAACTCGTGAAAGCCGAACCGCAATCATCCGGTCAAATTAATTTTGTCCAAGCCTTCAACGACCTTCGTCGTTCACCGATCGGGTTCGGTGTCATTATCGCATTTGCAATTCTTCCCGCGCTGAGTTTTGTTGGCCTGTGGGACTCTTATTTTTCATTCGCGCTTTATTCAGAGAATTCCGCCACTGCGAATATTTTTGTCAGCAAGGCCTTCGCCGATCGCTTGCCGCCGAAACTGGCTGGGGATGTAATTCCTTATGGAAAATTCGACCCGCAATATCAAGGGCCATACATTTTTCGCTACGCCGTGTGGGGTTACCAGGAACTACATGTCCCGCCGATTTCCGAGCCGCGCGCCTTTCACGCTGTTTTTAAGTATCTGCGCAAATACTCCGAGGCGCCGGGCGACTTGCGCATGATCACCGGTGACCGCCGCGGCGACGTCATCTTTTACGAGGGCGATTTTCATCAGTTGCTCAAGGCGAAATGAAAGGAAGTTTTCAGTTTCAAGTTTTCAGCGGGGAGAAGAAGATCGCCATTTTCTTGCTGAAAACTTGACACTTGAAACTTGAAACTTCTTGCCTCTTGCCTTCACTTTCACTGGCAGCCAAACTGCAAATGAATATGCCGAAGCGAAGCTGGATACGCGTGGTGAGTTGGGCATTGCTCAGCGGCATTTTTTTCTGCGCTTCCGCAATGGCCGTCCCGCGTTACAACGTGGACGTCTGGAACACCAAGAAGGGCTTGCCGGAAAATACCGTCATCGCCATGACACGGACGCACGATGGCTATCTCTGGCTCGGCACTTATAACGGCTGCCTCGTCCGCTTCGACGGTGTGCGCTTCACCACCTTCGACGAAAGCACCACCCCCGGTCTGGACAACAGCCCCATCGTTTATCTTTTTGAAGACAGCCGCAGCAACTTGTGGGTCGGCACGCAATCCTCCGGCGTGCTGCTGATCAAAAACGGCATCGTATTCCCGCAACCCATCGGCGGTCATACGCGTGAAAGCCGCCTCGTTTCCGCGTGCGAAGATTCCTCCGGCGCGATTTGGTTTTATACCATGGATGGGCGCGTTTTTCGCTACAGCAATGATCAGGTTCAGGAGGCGCACATTCCGACGCTTGATGTCCCCAGCAACTGTCGCGCGCTCATTTCTGAAAAGTCCGGCCTCGTTTGGATGGGAACTGATCGGCGCGTCTTCGGCATCAATCCCAACCCGGCCGTCGGTGCTGAGTTCGTCGAAAAAGTTTTGGAAGTCACCAACCAGCTTGATTTTCTCCTCGCCAGCAAATCCGGTGGCTATTGGCGTTTCGCCAGTCATGAAATCCAAAAATGGAACGGCGATCACCTCGAGCGTAGCCTCGGCGCTTACCCGTGGCACACTCGGATTAATTGCGCCTGCGAAGACCGCGACGGCCATCTCGTGATCGGCACTGATAACGAAGGCATTTGGCTGATTGATGCCGAAGGCAAAACCCCGCCGGTGAATTTGTCGGACACCGGCGGCTTATCGTCCGATACAATTTTGTCCGTGAGCGCGGACGCGGAAGGCAGTGTTTGGGTGGGCACTGACGGCCGCGGGTTGAATCGCATTCAACGTGAATTATTTGAAGTGGTTCCCGAGACGCGCGGCGTGACCGTCCTTTCGGTTCGCGACGATGGCCACGACGGCATGTGGTTCGGCACGTTCGGTGGCGGTCTTCGGCATCTGCAAAATAATACCGTGGAACAGATCGGCGTGGCGCAAGCTGATGCCACGAACCTGGCCATTCGCAGTATTTGTGTGGATGCTGATAAAAAAACCTGGGTCGGCGCGGACGGCAACGGCGTGCTGCTGGTGAACGGCGCTTCGTTCGCGCGACCGGTCGAATTTGCCAAAGCCAACCAGCACATCTCCGTCATCTTTGAAGACCGCAATCATCGCCTGTGGTTCGGCACGCAAGGCGGTTTGGTGTTGTATGACGGGCGCAGTTGGCGGGTGATGACCACGCGCGATAATTTATCCTCCGATGTTATTCGCGCGATCGCCGACGATGCCGATGGAAATGTCTGGATCGGCACCGACGGCGGCGGCGTCAATCGCTGGCACGACGGACAAATCACCGCGTTTCAAAAAAAGGACGGCCTGCCCAGCGACCACGTCTCCGCATTGTTTGTAGATGCGGAAAATATTTTGTGGGTCGGCACTTCCAGCGGCCTTGGCCGATTTCACGCGGGCGCGTGGTCGCGTTATACCACCGCCGAAGGACTCGCCGGCAACAGCATTGATTATCTCAACGACGATGCCCAAAGCAATTTGTGGGTCGGTTCCAGCGCGGGCCTGATGCGCGTCTCCAAGCAATCGCTGGCCGATGTTGCGCAAGGCCGCCAAAATCATCTCGAATGCCGCACCTATGGCGAACCCGACGGCTTGCCCACGCGCGAATGCACTCCCGGCGCCCAACCCGCCACCTGGCGAACGGGCGAAGGCGAACTGTGGTTCGCCACCATCAGCGGCCTCGTTTATGTGAATCCCGCCGAGCTTCGCCAAAACACCAACCTTCCGCCGGTCGTCATCGAATCGGTGGAGGTTGGCGGCGCACCCATTGAGACAAACAATCTGCGCGTCTCGTTGCCGCCCGTCGTCATCGTTCCTGCGGGCCGGGAAGGCGTGGACATCCAATACACGAGCCTCAATCTCGCCGCCGCCGACAAGACGCGTTTTCGCTATCGCATGGAAGGCCACGATCATCTGTGGACCGAAGCTGGTGAAACCCGCAGTGCGCATTATCCGAACCTGCCGCCCGGCAATTATCTTTTCCACGTCATCGCAGGAAATGAAGATGATGTTTGGAATTATAACGGCGCGACGCTCGCTTTCATCATCGAACCGCCTTACTGGCAGAAATGGTGGTTCCGCACGGCGATGGCGTTGGTGTTGCTCGGGCTGATTATCTCCATCGTGCGTTATCTTTCGACCCAGCGCCTCCAACGCCAGCTTGAAGGCATGCGCCAGCAGCAAGCCCTTGAAAAAGAGCGCGCGCGCATCGCTCGCGACATCCATGACCAGCTCGGCGCAAGTCTCACGCAAGTTTCGATGCTCGGCGAAATGGTCGAGAGCGATAAAAATGAACCCGCCGAAGTCGAGGCCCACGCGCGCCAGATTTCCCAAACCGCCCGCGACACTTCCCGCGTCCTCGACGAAATCGTCTGGACCGTCAATCCCTCGAACGACACGCTCGAAGGCCTCATCAATTACGTTTGCAAATACGCGCAGGAATATTTCGCCGTCGCCGGTTTGCGCTACCGGCTCGATGTCCCCGCGCAACTCCCTGCCACGGATATTTCACCCGAGGTGCGCCATAATGTTTTTCTTGCGGCGAAGGAAGCCGTGACGAATGTCGTGCGCCACGCGAAAGCCACCGAGGTTTGGTTGCGCCTGCATTTCGAGCCGGGTAAATTCATTCTTGAGTTGCAGGACAACGGCCGCGGCCCCGTCGGGCTCGAGGGCAAGCAATCCAGAAATGGATTGCGCAACATGCACAAAAGAATGGAAGATGTGGGCGGCAGTTTTTCGATCACGGCGGCGCCCGGCGGCGGTGCGCTGGTGCGTTTGACCGTGCCCATCAGGAATGTTGAATGATATGGCGACCAACGTATCCATCGTGGAAGACAACGACCAGCTTCGCGGGACGCTTGCGCGCCTCATCAATCGCGAAGAAGGTTTCCGCTGCCTCAGCCAATATCCCAGCGCCGAAGCCGCACTCGAAGCGCTCCCGAACGACAAGCCCGACGTCGTCCTCATGGACATCAATCTTCCCGGCATCAATGGCGTCGAATGCGTGCGCAAACTCAAACAACTCTCACCCACGACGCAGGTCGTGATGCTCACCGCCTACGAGGACACCGAGAATATTTTCAACGCCCTCGCCGCCGGCGCAAACGGTTATCTGCTCAAACGCGCGCCCCGCGCCGAGTTGCTCGACGCCTTGCGCGAAGTTTGCCGCGGTGGTTCCCCCATGACCACGCACATCGCACGTAAAGTCGTTCAGTCTTTCCAGAAAGCGGGCGTCAGCGCGCAACCCACCGAGAATCTCTCCACGCGCGAACAGGAAGTGCTCGATTGCCTGAGCCAAGGCTTTCTCTACAAGGAAATCGCCGAGAAACTCGGCATTAGTTACGAGACGGTTCACACCTACATCCGGCGCATTTACGAAAAACTCCAGGTTCGTACCCGCACCGAGGCCGTCGCGAAATTTCTTCGCCGCTGACCGAATCGTTGTTTGCGCTCTACATTAGCGCAGCACGACCACGATAATCACAATTAGCAGAATCAAGCCCAAACCTCCGCCACCGACCCAAATCAGCGTGCCTAACATAGGAGTCAACATAGAGTGCCTTTCGTTTGTACGTCGCAGTTCATGTCTCCGTTTTATCAGTTTCCGTACCGTCGCGTTACTGATGTATTTGTTGGGTTTTTAGCGATAAAAATTGCCCCAAGGCTGCGAATTGCAAAGAAGCCAGCAACCTCTGGCAAAATGCGAAAAACCGACTGAATTTAATTTTTGCGCGTTGTCCCCAGTACTGGTGACTGGCAGCCCGTCGCCAATCGGCTATCGTGTTGGCGTTGACGATGCAAAAACGCAGTGTTCTGTGTGTGTTTTAAGGTGTATGTCTGCGGCACCGCATCATTGAAATCGAAAATTGAAATTTGTTCTCATCGGAAAGGCCGGACGAAAGTCCGGCCTTTCTATTTTTTATAGGTAGCAGTTTTCCTTTTCCCCCTCCATCTCCTCTCGACCTCCGCGTCTCCGCGCCTCCGCGTTTAATCCGGCCTTTTACCCTTACGAAGCCTCATACGCCGCCGCATCCACTCGCGCCGCGCGCCGCCGTTCACGCCAGGCTTTTGCGCGAACGCGCATGTGCTCAAACGCCAGGTAAACCACCGGCGTCGTATAAAGTGTCAGCACTTGGGAAAACAACAAACCGCCGACAACCGCGATGCCCAGCGGACGCCGCAGTTCAGACCCGTTGCCCATTCCAATCGCCAGCGGCAGCGAACCCAGCAACGCCGCCATCGTCGTCATCATGATTGGCCGAAAGCGCACGATGCACGCCTTATAGATCGCATCTTCGGGACTCAAATTTTCCGCCCGCTCCGCGTCCAGCGCGAAATCAATCATCATGATCGCGTTTTTCTTCACGATGCCCATCAGCAAAATAATTCCGATGAACGACACCAGCGAAAGTTCCGAACCGCACACCATCAACGCCACCAGCGCACCCACACCGGCCGACGGCAGCGTGGACAAAATCGTGATGGGATGAATGAGGCTTTCGTAAAGCATTCCCAGCACGATATACACCGCCACGAGCGCGGCCATTGCGAGCATCGGCATGCTGGAAAGCGAATCCTTGAATACCGCCGCCGTGCCCTGAAAACTTCCCTGCACCGTCGAGGGCATGCGCATTTCCTCGGTCACGTGCTGGATCAATTCCGTCGCCTCTCCCAATGAAACGCCCGGCGCGAGGTTGAAGGAAATCGTCACCGCCGGAAATTGTCCCTGATGATTCACTGAAAGATAAGCATTGCTCGGCACAAATTTCGCCACCGCCGAAAGTGGAATGGAAGATTGCCCGTTGGTCGTCGTCACATAAATTTTCGAGAGCGACGCCGGGTCGAGTTGAAACTTCGGGTCCACTTCGAGAATGATGTGATGCTGGCTGTATTGCTCGTAGATCACCGAGACCTGCCGCTGGCCGAAAGCATCGTAAAGTGTGTTGTCCACCACCATCGGCGAGACGCCGAGGCGCGAGGCCAGGTCGCGATCCACCACCACGTTCGCCTGCAAACCGCGCGTCTGCTCGTCGCTGCTGGCGTCCTTGATCTCTGGCATTTTATTCATGCGGTTGAGCAACTGGTCGGACCAATGATTCAATTCCTCCAGGTCGCCGCCGGTCAAAGAATATTGATATTGCGCGCGGCCAAATCGTCCACCCACGCGCACGTCCTGAACCGCCTGCAGGATCAGCGTAATTCCCACGATGTCCGACGTCTTTTTGCGCAACCGTCCGATCAACTGGTCGGCGGAAACGTCGCGTTCCGAAAGTGGCTTGAGCGTGATGAACATCGAGCCGTTGTTCGCCGTGGAAGCGCCGCCGCCGCTGCCGAGAAATGAGCCCACCGTCGCCACGGCGGGATCACTGAGAATGCGTTCAGTCACCCGTCGTTGCAGCTTCGACATCTGCTCGTAAGAAATATCTTGTGAGGCATCGGTCGTGCCGCGAAGCGTGCCGGTGTCCTGTTGCGGCACGAAACCTTTTGGCACCACGCCGTAAAGCCATACCGTGGCGATGAACGTCACCAGCGCCAGCAGCAACATGAAATGCTGATGCCGCAGCACCCATTTCAGTCCACGCGAATAAACTCCCAGCACGAAGTCGAAAGTCGCCTCGCTCGCGCGATAAAATCTTCCCGGCGCCGGATAATCCTTGTCCGGCTTCAAATAGCGCGAGCACAGCATCGGCGTGAGCGTGAGCGAGATGACGCCGGAAACGAGAATGGCCATCGTCAACGTCATGGCGAATTCATGGAACGTGCGTCCAACCAGCCCGCCCATGAACAGTAAGGGAATAAATACCGCCACCAGCGACAGGCTCATCGAAACCACCGTGAAGCCGATTTGCTTCGCGCCTTTGAGCGCCGCTTCCATCGGTTTTTCACCATGCTCGATGAAGCGATACACATTTTCGATGACCACGATGGCATCGTCCACCACGAAGCCCACGCAAATCGTGATAGCCATCAGGGAAAGATTATCCATGGTGTAATTCATGAGATACATCGCGCCGAAAGTCCCAGCCAGCGCCAGCGGCACGGTGACGCTCGCGATGAACGTCGGCCAGAATCGCCGGAGGAAAAGAAAGATGACCATCACGACGAGGAAAATGGTCAGCATGAGGGAAAATTCCACGTCATTCACCGAGGCGCGAATCGTCGTCGTCCGGTCGCTTAACATCGAAAATTTGATGCCGGGCGGTATCCACGCCTCGATTTGCGGCATGCTCTCCTTGATGCGATCCACCGTTTCGATCACGTTCGCGCCCGGCTGTTTGAAGATGATGAGAAGCACCGCGCGGTTCGTGCCGTTCCAGCCCGCCTGCCGGTCGTTTTCCACGCCTTCGACGACGTTGCCCAATTCCCGAAGCTGGATCGGCACCTTGTTCGACTGCGAAATCAGTAGCGTCTGATAATCGTCCACGTTGGTGAGTTGATCGTTCGAGGCGATGGCAAACGAACGGTCGCTGTCCACGCTGCCCTTGGGCAAATCCACATTAACTTCACTGAGCATGGTGCGGATGTCCTCGAGGCCAAGGCCGGTGGAAGCGAGCGCCGCGGGATTCATCTGCACCCGCACCGCGGACTTCGCGCCGCCGCCCACCAGCGCCTGGCTCACGCCTTCGATCTGGCTGAGCTTTTGCGCGACGATGTCATTGGCATATTCGTAAATGCGCGCGAGCGGCAGCGTGTCCGACGTCATGGACATGATCATGATCGGCGCGTCGGCGGGATTGATTTTGCGGTACGTTGGCGGACCGGGCAGGTCAATCGGCAGGTCGTTCGCCGCCGCGCTGATGGCGGCTTGCACGTCGCGAGCCGCGCCATCAATGTTGCGGTTCAAATCAAATTGCAACGTCACGTTCGCCGAGCCCAGCGAACTCACCGAGGTCATTTCATTGACGCCCGCGATTTGGCCCAAATGTTTTTCGAGCGGCGCAGCGCAGGACGAAGCCATCGTCGCCGGGTCTGCGCCGGGCAGGGACGCCGAGACGGAAATCACCGGCGAATCCACTCGTGGCATGGAAGCGACCGGAAGATATTTATACGCCACGATGCCGAGTAGAAACAAACCTGCCGCCAGCAAGGTTGTGCCGACTGGACGGCGGATGAAAGGCTCCGAGATGCTCATGCCTGCGCGGGGTTGGGGGCGGGCTGGCCGGTCGGCTGCAAATCCTTGGGATCGGTTTTTTTAACGTGTTCGGCATGTTCAGGATTGCCCAGCGCGCCACGTATACGGCGTTCGATGCGGTCGAGATAAAGATAAATCACCGGCGTGGTGTAGAGCGTGAGAAATTGCGAGAGCAGCAGTCCGCCGACGATGGAGATGCCAAGCGGCTTGCGCAACTCCGACCCGGTGCCGCTTTCCAATGCCAGCGGCAGCGCGCCGAGCAACGCGGCCATCGTGGTCATCATGATCGGACGGAAGCGCAACAGGCACGCCTGGTAAATGGATTTTTCGGGCGGCAACCCCTGGTCGCGCTCCGCCTCCAGCGCGAAGTCAATCATCATGATCGCGTTCTTTTTCACGATGCCGATGAGCAAAATAATCCCGATGAGCGCGATCAGCGACAAGTCCTGATGAAACAGCAGCATCGCCAGCAGCGCACCCACGCCCGCCGACGGGAGACTCGACAAAATCGTGATCGGATGGATGTAACTTTCATACAACACGCCGAGCACGATGTAGATCACCACGATCGCCGCGAGCAGCAGATACGGCTCGCTCTTGAGCGACGAACGGAATTCCGCCGCGCTGCCGGAGAAGGTGGTGGTCACGGTTTGCGGCATGCCGATATCGGTCTGCGCTTTTTGGATGGCATCCACCGCCGCGCCCAGCGAACTGCCGGGACTCAAGTTAAATGAAAGTGTGACGGCGGGAAATTGTCCTTCGTGGCTGATGGCGAGCGGCGCAGGGACTTGCCGCAAATGCGCGATCGCGCTGAGCGGAACCATTTGTCCGGTCGTGGACTTCACGTAAATTTTCGCCAGCGCATCAGGCGTCAGTTGGAAACTCGGCTGCGCTTCGAGAATGACACGATACTGGTTGAGCTGGGTGAAAATGATCGAAACCTGGCGCTGGCCGAACGCGTCGTAGAGCGTGCCGTCAATCGTCGCCGGCAAAATATTCAGGCGCGAAGCCTGGCTGCGGTCCACATCAATGAATAATTGCAACCCGCTCGATTGCTGGTCCGAAGCGGAATCCGCGAGTTCCGGTAACGACTGCATTTTCGCGAGCAACTGCGGCGCCCATTCGGCGAGTTCATCGCTGTCGGCATCCTGCAAGGTATATTGATATTGCGTGCGGCTGACCCGGCTATCAATTTGCACGTCCTGGGCGGCCTGCATGTAAAGCGAAATGCCCTGGACGTTCTTGGTCGCGTCGCGCAACCGGTCAATGATTTCCTGCGCGTTGGATTTGCGGTTGTCGCGCGGCTTCAAATTGATGTAGATGCGCCCGCTGTTGACGGTGGCGTTCACCGTGCCCGCGCCGACGAACGACGCCACCGACGCCACGTCCTGATCGCGCGCCACGATCTCCGCGATCTGTCGCTGCCGCTCGACCATCGCCTTGTAGGAAATCGTTTGTGAGGCATCGGTCACGCCGGTGATAAGGCCGGTGTCCTGCTGCGGCAACAAGCCCTTCGGCACAATGACATAAAGCCAGATCGTGGCAATCAGCGTGGCCACCGCAACCATCAAGGTAAAAAATTGATGGCGCAAAACCCATTTCAACCCCGTCTCATAAGCGTCGAGCATGCGCTGAAACATGTTTTCGGTGACATGATAAAACCGGCCGTGCTTGCTCTCATCTTCCGGCTGCAAAAATCGCGCGCACAACATCGGCGTGAGCGTGAGCGAGACGACCGCCGAGACGCCCACCGCCACGCTCAGGGTGATGGCGAATTCGCGGAACAACCGACCCACGATTCCCGTCATGAAGAGCAGGGGAATGAACACCGCCACCAGCGAAATACTCAGCGAGATCACCGTAAAACCGATTTGCTTCGCCCCTTTAAGCGCGGCTTCCAGCGGCGCTTCGCCCGCCTCGATGAAGCGGACGATATTCTCGATCATGACGATGGCGTCATCCACCACGAAGCCCGTGGAAATCGTCAACGCCATCAGCGAAAGATTGTCGAGGCTGAAGCCCGCGAGCTTCATGATGCCGAACGTCCCGATGACCGCGAGCGGCAAGGCGATGCTCGTGATCAGCGTCGCGCGCAGCTTGCGCAGGAAAACAAAAATCACCATCACGACCAGGGCCACGGTGAGGATGAGCGTGAATTGCACGTCGGCAATCGAGGCGCGAATCGTTTCCGTGCGATCAGAGAAAATTCCAACCTTGACCGCTGGTGGAATGGACGTGCGCAATTTCGGCAGCAGCGCCTTCACGCGATCGGCGGTCTGGATGATGTTCGCGCCGGGCTGGCGTTGAATATCGAGCAGCACCGCCGGATGGTCGCCCACCCACGCGCCGAGCCGCACATTTTCCACGCTGTCAATCGCTTTGCCGATGTCCTTCAACCGCACCGGCGAACCGTTTTTGTAGGCGACGATGACATTCGCATATTCGTCCGCGGAAAAAATCTGGTCGTTGACGCCGATGGAATACGATTGCTTCGCGCCGTCGAAACTTCCCTTGGGCACGTTGATGTTATTATTCATCAGGGCGGTGCGGATATCTTCGAGCCCGATGCCCAGCGAGGCGACTTGCGCGGGGTTGACCTGGATGCGCACGGCAGGTTTTTGATTGCCTTCGATCGTGACCAAACCGACGCCGCTGACTTCGCTCAATTTTTGCGCGAGCACCGTGTCGGCGAGATCGTTGACTTTTTCGAGCGGCAATGAGTCGGAGGAAATTTCCAGCGTGAGAATCGGCGTGTCGGCGGGATTGACTTTGCTGTAAACCGGCGGGCTGGGCATCGTCGTGGGCAGGACACCGCGCGCGGCATTCATCGCGGCCTGCACGTCCTGGGCGGCGGCGTCAATATCGCGGTCGAGGACAAATTGCAACGTGATATTCGCCGTGCCGAACGAACTGATCGAAGTCATCTGCTGCAAACCGCTGATTTCGCCGAACTGCGTTTCCAGTGGCGTGGTGACGGACGAGGCCATCACGTCCGGGCCCGCGCCGGGATACTGCGCGGTCACCTGGATGGTGGGAAAATCAACCGGCGGCAGCGCGGAGATGGGCAGCAAAAAATAGCCGAGCATCCCCATGATGATGACGCCCGCCATGAGCAGGGACGTGGCGATCGGCCGATGAATGAAAGGCTCGGAGATGTTCACTTCGTGATGTCCTGGGGAGCCGACTCGACATTCGTGCTCTGATCACTCGTGGGCGCGGATTTTTTTGCGCCGTTGGAAACCCGGATGGGCGAACCGTCCTGCAATTTATACTGTCCGTCGGTGACCACGCGTTGGCCTTTGGTCACGCCGGTCTCAATCAACGCCTGTCCAGCTTCCATCTGCGATGCGACGGTTACGTTCTGAATCTTCGCCCACATCGTCGGCGCATTCGTGCCCTGGGCCTGAGAATGGGAAGAACCGCCCAATGCGGGTGTGCTGTCCGCTGCGGAGCCGGCGCTGTTCGCGCCGCGTTTGCCTTTTCCGCCCGCAATGCTATTGGTCGGCTTCACATTGGTGACCACGAAAACGTACGCGCCCGTCGGGCCGCGCTGGATCGCCGCCTCGGGAACGGTCAAACTATTTAGCCGCATCATCGTCAGCAGGCGGGTGTTCACGAATTCACCCGGCCACAACTGCAAATCTTCGTTGGGGAAATTCGCCTTGAGCCGGATCGTGCCGGTGGTGGTGTCAATTTCATTGTCAATCACTGCCAGCGTGCCGGTATCGAGATTGGTTCCGTTATCACGGCCAACCGCGAGCACTTTCAATTCATTCGTGGTTTTTTCGTGCTTGTGGATTTGTTCGAGGTCCTGTTCCGGCAAGGTGAACACCACCGAAATAGGTTTCAACTGCGTGATCACCACGATGCCGCCGAGATCCGCGGCGTGCACAATATTTCCCACGTCCACCAAACGCAAACCGGTGCGGCCATCAATCGGCGAAACCACCGAGCAATAATCCAGATTCACCTGCGCGGCATCAATCGCCGCCTGGTCGGCATTCACCGCCGCCTGATCCTGAGCGACGAGCGCCTTTTGCGTGTCATATATTTGTTGTGAATCCACCTTGGCGGCGTACAGATCCGTCTCGCGTTTCATGTCGAGATTCGCGTTATCGAGCAGCGCCTGGTCCTGGCCTTTCTTCGCCTTCGCTTGATCCAGCGCCGCTTGAAACGGGGCGGGGTCAATAATCGCGAGCACGTCGCCCTTGCGGACGTCCTGGCCCTCGGTGAAATTGATTTGCTTCAACTGGCCATCCACGCGCACATGCACAGTGACGGTGTTGAAGGCTTGCACAGTTCCAAGGCCGTCCAGATAAACCGGCACGTCGGATTCCTTGACGGGGCTGACGACGACCGGGACGGGTTGCTGCGCATTGCGGGCTTGCGCGAGTTGTTTGGCGGCAGCTTCGCGCCGCCGCACGATAGCCAGTCCGATGATCACCAGCACTAGGACCACGCCCACGATGACGATCCATTTCAGCGGGCTCGAACGCTTCGGCGGCGGGAGGGCTTTGCGCTCATTTGCGGGATTACCATTGTTCATTGGTTGAAGTGGACGACGCTGCTGCTCGGTTTCAATTTGGCTTTCAGTTAACATATTGCGAACACAAATCAGTGCCCTTACACCTGAAGATACCTGCAATGCTAATAAGTTACATATTTCATTCACAAAAAGCGCTTCTTGCAAGGCCAAACAATCGCCAACTATTTCCAAAACAACGTAGTATCGCCATGTCGCACTTAAACCGCAGCGTATCCGATCGCGCGGGCGCGCCTCAGTTTCTTACAAACCGGAGGGCTCAGGGACCTTAGCCCGGCGTCGAGGAGTGCGAAGCATATTCCGGGGTGTTCGTCGCGCGACCCGATCCGGGAGTGGTGCTCAGGCTTATCCCCGTCTAATCTCCGGCATCGTTTCCCAAGTCTGATTCCGTTATTTGCCTGCCAAAATCGTAAGCTGCGCCCAATGACATTCGCGCATTAAATAAAAACTCGAATCCCAACGTCCAATCTTACAGATTAACCGAGTGTCTAATATGTCTGTCATAGAACGCCATATTCAGGTGGGTTTTCAGCTTCGGGTGTTTTTCACCCGCAGCGTGTTCGCGTCCGCCAATCCGCTGCTTCGCGATATTCTTGCGCCGGGTGAAGGCAATCGGGTTCACGGTGTTTTGATTGTCCTAGACGAAGCGCTCGCGCAAGCGCGACCGGAAGTGCTGGCGGAAATCGAAAATTATTTTGTCCACGCCTCACCGCGGTTGAAACTGGTTTGCCCGCCGCTGGTCATTGAAGGCGGTGAGCGCACGAAGAATTCCTACTTTCACGTTTCCGAAATTCATTCGCACGTGGACCGTTACCATATTGACCGGCATTCGTATTTGCTGGCGATCGGCGGCGGAGCATTGCTCGACATGGCGGGACTGGCGGCATCCACCGCGCACCGGGGCATCCGGCATGTGCGCCTGCCGACCACGACGCTTAGCCAGGCGGACTCCGGCGTGGGCGTGAAAAACGGCATCAATGCTTTTGGAAAAAAGAATTTCATCGGCACCTTCACACCGCCATTCGCGGTCGTGAACGATTTTGAAATGTTGCACACGCTCTCGGAACGCGACAAACGCGCCGGTTACGTGGAGGCGGTGAAGATTGCGCTCATTCGCAGTCGTGAATTTTTTGAGAAGATTGAGGCCGACGCCGAAAAACTCGCTGCGTTCGAGCCGGCCGCGATGGAGGAATTGATTCAACACTGCGCCGAGTTGCATCTCAATCATGTGGCCATGTCCGGCGATCCGTTTGAATTCGGCTCGGCGCGCCCGCTGGATTTTGGGCATTGGGCTGCGCATAAACTGGAGCAACTTTCCGAATACAAAATCCGGCACGGCGAAGCCGTCGCGGTGGGGATCGCGCTGGATGTGATTTACTCGCGCAATATGGGTTTTCTCGACGCGGCATCGGCGGACCGGGTTTTGAAATTATTGGAGCAACTGGGTTTTGAACTGTTCGCGAATGAGTTGATGCATGTGGATTCCGATCATTCGCTGCTGGTGTTGAATGGGCTCGAGGAATTTCGCGAGCATCTGGGCGGCGAATTGTCGGTCACGTTGCTCAAGGAAATCGGCCGGGGATTCGAAGTCCATGAATTGCGGATACCGCAAGTCATCGAGGCGATTTACGAATTGCAGGCGCTCCACGCCAAACGGACAAAAATACTTCGTGCGGCGAGTTGAGCTAAAGAAAGGTTGATTAAAATTCCGTGCGTGTCTTCTCAGGATGCTCTTGGTTAAACTGAAACGGTGAAGCGCACCGTAGTTCTCAATGTGGTCGGACTGACCGCTTCGTCGCTCGAACGGCATCAAGCGAGCGACGCCCATACTCCCGCAGCCGGGCGCATGCACGATTTCGCCACGCGCGGCGCGATGGCCCGGATCGTGCCCGCCTTGCCCGCTGTCACCTGCACCGCGCAATCCACCTATCTCACGGGCACGCCGCCCGCACAGCATGGCATCGTGGCGAACGGCTGGTATAATCGTGAATTGGCCGAAGTGCAGTTTTGGAAACAAGCCAACCAACTCGTCAGCGGCAAAAAAATCTGGGACGAATTGCGCGAACTCGATCCCACGTTCACCTGTGCGAAACTTTTCTGGTGGTACAATATGTATTCAAGCGCGGATTACTCCATCACCCCGCGTCCGATGTATCCCGCCGATGGCCGGAAATTTTTTGATGTTTATTCCTGGCCTTACTCGATCCGCACGGAGATCAAAAAAGATTTGGGTGAATTTCCTTTCGCCACTTTTTGGGGGCCAGCGGCGGGACTGCCCAGTCCGCAAGGCGCGCGCGACGCCGCCACGCGCTGGATTGCGGAATCCGCCAAATGGATCGAGAATAAATATTCGCCGACCCTAAGCCTCGTTTATCTGCCGCATCTCGATTATAATTTTCAACGGCTCGGTCCCAACCATCCCGGCACGCTGCAAGACCTTCGCGAGATTGACAACATCGTCGGCGGCTTGATGGATTTTTTTGCGAAGCGCTCGGTGCAGGTGATTTTGCTTTCCGAATACGGCATCACGCCGGTGGACACGCCCATCCACATCAACCGAATATTGCGCAAAAAAAATTGGATTGTCGTGAAGGACGAACTCGGCCGCGAAATGCTCGATTGCGGCGCGAGCAAGGCTTTTGCCGTCGCGGACCATCAGATCGCGCATGTCTATTTAAAAGATCCCTCATTCGCCGGTGAAGTGCGCGCGACTCTGGAAAAGGAACCCGGCATTGCACAAGTTCTGGATCGCGCGGAGCAGGCGAAACTGGGGATTGATCATCCACGCGCGGGAGACTTGATCGCTGTGGCGCGAGAGAACGCGTGGTTCACTTACTATTATTGGTTCGACGACAACGCGGCGCCGGATTTTGCGCGTTGCGTGGATATCCATCGCAAGCCGGGATACGACCCGGTGGAATTATTTCTTGATCCGAAAATTTCCGCCGTGAAGGCCAAAATTTTTTGGCGTCTGCTGAAAAAGAAACTGGGTTTTCGCATGTTGATGGATGTGATTCCTCTCGACGCGACACTGGTGAAGGGCTCCCACGGTTGCCGTCCGGAGAACGAAAATGATTATCCGGTCTTCATCTCGGAGCGGAAGGATTTGCTATCCACGGAACAGATTGAAGCGACGGACGTGTATCATTTGATCAAGCGGCACGTGCTGTATTGACAATTTTATTTCCTATCGCCGCCCGCCGAAGGAGTGTTCGCGCCGGATTTATATTCTTTCAACCATTGTCCAATCTGGTCGGTTTCGGGCGCGTTAGGTGGGACGTTGGTCAGGTAGAGTTCGCAGTTTTTGATCAGCTCGGGAATGTCTTTGCGCCGCTGGGCGATATCGGCGAGGCCGTAGTAGGCCGGAAATGCCGTGGGCTGTTCGTGAATCACAGCCGTATAGTCTTCATGCGCGGCGTTGAGTTTATCCATTTTTAGAAAAGCCAGACCACGAGCGAGGTGGGCGTCCACATCATTGGTTTTCAGATGGATCAAAGTATTGAGCGGAAGGATGGCTTCATCATATTTTTTAAGCTCGATGAGGTCGAGACCCTTGACGAACAGCGCGCGGGAGTTTTCCGGTGAATTGGTAAGCGTGCGCTGTGCCTGCGCGAGGGAATTGCTGGTATCGCCAATGCGCAGGAATAATTCCGCCAGCCGCAATGACGCATCGGGCGAAGTGGGCGCGAGGCGGGCCGCGCGGCCAAATTGCTGGATGGCCTGGCGATACATGCGCGAGTCGAGGCAGACCAGGCCGAGTTGATAACATGCATTGGGCTCGTCAATGGGACCGTCCTGCAAAAGCGCCGCATCCCATTCACGGCCGCGGCCCAGTTTGTCAACGACGTGCGCGGCTGGATTTATGGTGAGCGTTTTATGCGCGCGCAAATCTTCGTTGCATTGCAAATTCATTTGCGCGGCGCTGTTTTCCGGATTGAGCTTGCGGGCTTCGTCAAAACATTGGCCGGCCTCACTGAGCACCCCGGCGCGTTGCAAATCCACCCCCCAGGAATTGAGCATCATCGAATAATAAAACCCGGCGATTTGCGTGGGGCGATCCGGTTGCGGAGCCCGTCGCATGAGCGCGAGAAGCCGTTGCTGAAAATTTTTATCCGGTGCGGGCCGCGGTTGCATGAGTGCCAGCAGCCGGGGCAATCTCTCTTCGCGGAAGGCGCGCCAAAAATCGGTGTTCGTCGTGTAAATCTCCCTGGTGAGCGGCGGGGGAAACAGGGCGTTGGTGGGATAAGGGCGCAGTTGATTGAAAATCCCCTCGGTTTGTGGGAAGAAATTTTCAGTCAGGAAACCTGCGCACGGGTGCATGAAATATACGCCGCCGCTGCGGGAAAAATGACGCAGCCAACTTACGACGACCGCCGGGTTGGTGGCACTGGCAAAAGGGACGGCGAGCGTCTGCGCAATTTTGAATTGCGGATTCTCATCGGACACGGATTTTAAATAATTGGGAAAACGCGTGATGAGCGTCGCATCCACCAGCAGGTAGTCGGATTTTTTTCCACTGCGGATGAGGCGCGTGGCCAGGCCGTTGAGACGATCGGGATCTTCGCTGAGGATCGCGGAACCGGGCGGTGGCAGCGTGCTTTCGGCCAGATCGAGATAGTCGGACACGGCATCGTGCCGCTGGCGAAGAATGTCCGGCAGGTTTCTTCCAAGCATGATAGCGGGCGCGAGGAACACCAGCGCCCAGACTGCCGCGATGGACGTGACGTTCAACATGCGATTGAACGAACGGTCGCGCCGGTTATCGCGATGCCGGCGCATTCCAAACACCAGCAAAAAATAACCGGCATAATATCCGACGCTCAAGGCATTCAGGAAATACAGCGGCAGACAGGCGTAGATGGGTTGAACGCGCGTCGGGCTGAAGGGCGCATCCGCCGCGACCCATAACGCCAGGAGCAGGAAGACGGCATGAATAAAATGGAAAAGCCAGGTGACGATCGGGGCCGAAGTAGTCGTCTGCCGCGTGACGCGCGACCAGCGAATGCCCATGAAAGCCACCGGCACAATGGTGGTGAGGACAAGATAAAGTATGATTCTTGCCGGCAACGCGCGCGAGCGCAAAAGCAAATCGTACTGATGCAGCACGAACTTCAGCATGGGCCAGAAATTCACATGGTTTCTTCGCGAACATGAGGCGATCAGCGGAAGCAGGAGAATGGTCATGCAACCGGCAAGCCACAGCACGGCCATTCGTAAAGGCAGCCGGAATTCGATTTGTTTTCCCTTGAGAAACCGTGCGAAATGAACTGGATTGAAAAAATTAAAGAGGCCTTTCATCCAAAATATCGCGAGCAGGAAAGCAGGCAGATAGGCGACCATTGCCCAGTCTTCAGCGGCGGCCAGGCCAGCCACAAAAGTGAACTTCAACAACCACGATTCATCCTCTGAAAGACGAAATTCGAGCAGGCAGCGGACGAGGTAGGCGAAGAGTAACAAGTCAACCATCTCACCGGTGGCGGCCACGGAATGATGCCAGAACGCAGCCTGCAATCCGCACATGAGAACTGCGAGCACAGGTGGAACCCATGCGCTCGGAATGGTCAGAAAAGCGAGGTGATTGGAATTGCGCTGGCGTTCCAGACGGGTGCGATCATGCGGCAGGATGGCAGCGCAACGGGCGAGCAGCGCCAGCGCGAGCGCGGCACAAATGACGGTGAAGAAATTGATGGCCAGGGGAATCCACGCGCCCGGCAGCCAGCGAAAAGGATAAGTGACCAGATAATTGATCGGGGCAGCCAGTTCGGTTTGCCAAATGAGATGATCGAGATTGGCTATCGTGCGAAGGCTTTCGGGAGAGGTCGAATGCTGAAGCGTGAACGTGTAGAACAAAAGCATCCCGGCGGCGAGAATCCAGGGAAGCGTGGACGTGTTAAAAGTCGAACGCCCGGGGTGTGAATGTTCACGGCTGCTGGTGGTCACGTTATGACGGATTTGAATTCACGCCGGGCCGCTTGGCAAGCCAAGAAAAATGCGATCGCATCTTCGGCTTGAAATGGACAAATAAAAAAGGACCCCTTGCGGGGTCCTTTGCAGATCGTTAAAGATAATGCTCAGGCTTTGAATTTGCGGCGAGCGAGGCCGAGAGCCGTAACCGCGAAACCGAGCAACGGCAGAGTAGTGGTGGCATCCGGGCCGCCCACCGTCTTGGTGCCGGTCGTTTCATAAAGCAAACCCTGGGAACCGGTGGTTTTGCCAGTGGAAGAGGTCGGCGCGAGCCATTCCACGTTTTGTTCAGCCGGGAGATTGTTCAGATTGTTCAACACGGAGCAAGCGTATTGTTCAGCCAGCGATACGGCACTCGCATCATAAGTGGTCACGAGTTGAAAACCCTTGTTGGAGCTGCTGGAAAACTGGGAGGTGGTGAAGCTTCCGGGAGTGATGTTATTGTAAAGCAATTCCCAAATGGCCAACTGCAAACCGGCAGTCTGAGTCGCCGCAGTCTGTCCGGCAGCGAGCGGGGCATTCTGGTCGTTATACCAAAGTTTCGCCACATTTTGAATACCGCCGGTGATCCAGGCCGGAGCCACGCCCGTGGCGGAACCCAAAGCGGTCGGCGTGTAATTATAGGTATTGGCAAGTACCGCACCGATGTCGGTGCAATAGGTCAAAAGGGTGCTCGAATAGTTCGGGTTGGAGGTCGTCATGATGAACTGGCCGACCGAGGCATACGTGCCCTGGCTTGAACCGTTAATCTTGATGTCCATGGAAACGCCGCCGCCGGTTTCGCCGGTGTAGGTATAGGAGACGGTATCGGCCGAGGCGACTTGCGCGATGCTGACCAAGCCAGCAGCCAGCGCAACCAATTTCCCAGTAGAGAGCAGCTTTTTCATATTGTTTTCGATTGTCATTCTAAAAATTATGTCCGGCACTTCTGAGTGATGTCACCTGACAAGTAAGAGGGAGTTCAGCAATATTCTTGCCAATCGCGAAAGGGGTTTTGGCATATTGCGCTAACCGCTTATGCTAAGATACTTGTGAAATTGCATACTGCAAACCGCCAGACAGTTTCACTGTTAAATGAAGTGTTTTTTGTAAAGCTTTCCGACGTTTTTTCGGGGCTTTTAAACTTAGGAACGGCTAAGAAATGACATTATTTCCAAAATCTTTGAAATATAAGGGGTTTTCAAAAGGAATAATGATGGGAAGAAGACCCTCGGGCTGCGAATGAGGATTGTAAATGTTTCCGACGAATGCGCCGGTACAAGGGCCAGCCGATTACTTGCGTTGCAGTCGGTTTAAGGAGAGGCGGTTAAGACGGCATTGCCGACTTCGATCTATCTAGCGCCGCCGACGGGCCGGGCCGAAATAATAGCCCCCACTCAGGCGGACGCCTTTGACTTTGCCGGGATAGCCTTGCGGCTGGCCGGGCTTGCCTTCTTCAAAAAGGGCGGTGTAGCGGTAATTAAAATTCTCCAGTTTCACGCGTTCGACTTTCTTGCCGATGAAGCGCTCGATGGCGTGAACATGTTGAGCATCCTCGGCGACCATAAGGGTGAAGGCATCACCCGTCGCCTCGGCCCGGCCCGTGCGGCCAATGCGATGGATGTAATCTTCCGGATGCTGCGGCACGTCGTAATTGATCACGTGACTGACATCGGCGATGTCCAAACCACGCGCGGCGATGTCCGTGGCGACGAGGACCTCAAACTTGCCATTGCGAAAACCCTTCAAGGCGTCTTCACGTTCGCGTTGCGTGCGATTGGAATGCAGCACGGCAACGGCGTGATTATTTTTCTTGAGCAGCCCCGCGATGCGATCCGCGCGATGTTTCGTGCGGCAAAAAACAATGACCGACTCGTAATGCACTCGTTCGAGCAATTCCCGCAACAGATCGCTCTTTTGGTCTTCGGCTACTGGGTAAATGACGTGCTTGACGGTTTCCGCCGGCGAACGGCGCGCCCCGATCTCAATCGTTTGCGGCGACTTCATCGCCCACTTGATCAAGGTTTCGATCTGCACCGGAACCGTGGCCGAGAAAAGCGAGGTATGGCGATTGCGCGGGCACTTGTCAACGATGCGGCGCACATCCGGCAAAAAGCCCATGTCCAGCATGCGGTCGGCTTCGTCGAGCACCAGAAATTCAATCTTATCGAGCTTGCAAGTCCCACGTTCGAGATGGTCAAGCAGGCGGCCGGGAGTTGCGATGAGAATATCCACGCCCGAGCGTAAGGCATCCATTTGCTTGCCATAGCCCACGCCGCCATAGAGCACCGCGGCGCGCAAATTTGTGAAACGCGAGAAGTCGCGCACGGCCGTTTCCACCTGTGCCGCGAGTTCGCGCGTCGGCTCCAAAATGAGCACGCGCGGGGCAGGGGAATGCTGGCCGAGCTTCGAGAGAATGGGCAGCGCGAACGCCGCCGTTTTTCCAGTGCCGGTTTGGGCGCTGCCGATAACATCCTGCCCAGCCATGATCAAAGGAATGGCGCGAAGCTGAATCGGCGTCGGTTCGGTGTAACCCATGGCTTTGACCCCGTCCACCATGGTGCTTGAAAGGCCCAGTGCGCTAAATGGCATAAGAAGAAATTATATCCGAAACACCCGTGAATCAAGTCGCGGGAGTCGCCGGCGGCTGAGGTTCAGCGGCAGCCGTAGCGGATTCCGCATGAGCCGCCATGTCAGTTGCGGCGTCAGTGACCACGTTTTCGGCTGCTTGAGATACGGCGCTCGCAGTGGTTTCAGCGGCTGCCTCAGATGGATGTTCGGTCGTCGCTTCGGCGACAGCGGGTGCGGTGGCATCCGGCGCGGCGGCGGGTTTGGCTTCGGCCTTCGGGGGCTTGGGCGGTTTGATGAGCGGTTTTTTGGCGGTCTCCAAAATGCCGTTCGCAAATTCGATCACATGCCCCTGATGAATCAGCCAATGCAAATCACCAATGATGGCAGCCTGTTCCGGCGTCGGCGCCGCTTCGACATGAGCGGGAGCGGGAGCCGCGGCGGTAGTGCCTTCGGCTGGAATTGCGGACGCTTCGGGCGTCGGAGCGGGTGCGGGCGCAGCGGCGGCGGCAGGCGTCGGTGACAACGTCTCGACCAATTTGCGGCGGGTGCATTTTGGATGCGCATCAATGAACTGTACGATGCGTTTGACTTGGTCAGACACCGGCGTCACATCGAGATCCAGATAATGCGGACGCGCCACGGAGACATGCGTGATGGTCTTGTTGACCTTGAAAAATTGCAGGCCGTGACTGGCGAATTGCTGGCTGAGGACCGTCGCGATTTGCAGCGGGAAACGCTTTTGTTCTTCCCACGCGGAGCGCATGAGACGTTGCAAACCGGGCGAGCGTAATTGCCGGCTGGCCGGGCCGCTGAAAGTATATTTCTCGACCTGCTTGATGATATTCGGCAAATGCACTTCGCGAAAATGCGCGAGCACGGCTTCGCGGCTCGGCAGGCGCTGGGCCTCGGGCACATTGAGACAGATGTATTCCGTCTTGGTGCTTTGGTCTTCGACCCACTTCTTGACCACCGCTTCTTCGCGGACAATTTTCACGCGCGCCTTGAAGGCATCAAAAGGCATCCGCGAAAAACGCTCCGTATGTAATTTGTGCAACTGGTTCTGGTAATCGTGATAATTCGGCGGACCCAAAATCACACCGCTCATACCACATTGCGCCACAAAGGTATAAGTTCCCTTGGGCGGCTCGGTCGGCGTCTTCTCCGCTTGATAAAACATGCCGAAATGCTTTTCCAAAACGTGATCCACCGCTTCCTGTTCGCTCAGCCAAAGCGTGTCGTCCACGGCGCACAAAAATAGCGGCTGGATCGCCGCGCCATCAGGCTTTTTCTTCACCTCGAAACGCACTTGCTGGCGCTCGGGCTTCTGCAAAATCATCTGCGCGATGTCGAACAGCGGGAATGAACGCCCGCTCATCTTGATTTGGCGCGAAAGCGAATCTACACCCTTGTCATCCGGCATCAGCGTCACCGAAACTTCGGGCAACGGCAGCGGCTTTTCAAACCGGTCATCCCGGTGGCGGTCGCCACCGCGATTATCCCGACGAAAATTCCCACGCGGGCCACCGGCATTGGGGCCGCTCGATTGTCCCGGACCGGCCGGACGCGGGCCACGATCTCCATCGCGGCGAGGCGGGCCATCCCGGCGCGGACCGCCCTGGCCAGGAGCGCGATTCTGGTCGCGATTAAACCCACCACCACCGGGGCGGGGGCCATCGCGGCGCGGCGGACGGCGTCCACCCGGGCGATCGCCAAAACCGCGCTCGGGACGGTCATCGCCGGAGTGTTTGGCATAACGGTTTACGTCCGGCGATTCCTGTGCCCACGCGGGGAGGAAAAGCTTTTCCAGGTCAAAATCTGCTTCAGGAGATGTGCTCATTCGATCAAACCAGGGCTGCAAAACTCGCGCCCCGAAATATTCGCAACCGTAGCATGGACGCTATTTCCTTGGAATGCAAGCGCGTTCGCAGCGCACCAACCATTTTCGATCAATGGGAGGGAGAGCGTAATCGCGAGCCCCAATAATTCCCTCGGGTGAATAGCGCCACCCCCATCCCAGTCCAATCCTTAGCCGCAGAAATGGCGGCTCGACGTAACCTCAACTATTTAAAGGACGATTATGAATCATTTAGTCACCCTCGCACGATTTGGACATTTTGGCGGCCACGGCGGAGCCGGTTTCGCACTCCTCATATTAATGATCATTCTTGCCGCCGTCGCAGTCGTGGCACTCTCCAGCCGCAGCAACAACAATCGCTAAACCAGCATCGGCTTAAGTCGGAAGGGGGTATTGGGGAGCGCACGCGTCTCGCGTGCAGTGTTCGGCGTCTCGTCGAACACATTTCCATCTTCTTCTACCGCCTCATCGCAACCGGTCTTTTTTAATCGCCTCCGTATCCAGCGGCCCGACCTCATTCGTCTTCACCACGGGAACCAGAGCATTGGTTCCACAATCCCACAAAGGCAAGTTAGTCGTTTTAGAACTATAAGTGCCAACCCGCATCGCCAAGGCGCTGATGCGATTACCCTCCATCACCAGCTTTTCGTAATTACGAATAGCGAAGCGCTCCGGCAAATTCGTGGTGACATTCTGGACCAGATTATTTTCCACTACCACTACACCCGGGTCCACAACGACCACGCGGCCGGAAATGTTTGTCCAAAATGGCGAATGACTCGTGTCATAAACAATATTGTTCACCACCCGATAATTCGGCGGCGCCACGACCCAATTCGTGGTGTAAATGACATTCGTCTGCGCAAAGACACTCTGTGATATTCCTCCAATTACCAGCGCCGCAAGAAAAAATCGAATCATCCCATGCCTCATCATATAAAGGCATTCTAGCACCAATACGCCGCGCGCAAAATTGAACCGCACTCGCGCAAAATTTTATTGGATACGCCTTCTAAATCTTCCTCCCTCGCCTGCATCGTGGTTGTGGGAGTGGGCCGGAGAGAAGGTGTGCTTATTGTGAAAACCCAACCCGTGAATATTCATCAAATGCGCACGCCAAAAAAATTCTTCTCCCCCAGTGGCCGTCCGCAAGGACCAAGGACCTACTTGCCGTATTCCGTTTTCTTCGTCTTCGCCGCCGTCAACGCCGGCCAATTCGTATCCTCCGTCCGCGCCGTCTTCAAATACTCCTCAATCTTCGCCACGATCGGCGCATTCTCCGCCGCAACATTTTTTGTCTCACCGATGTCCGTCTTCAAATTATAAAGTTCCAGCGGCCCATCCACCCCAAAGCGCACTCCCTTCCAATTCCCCATGCGCACCGCTTGTTTGAAACCATTCTCGTGAAATTCCCAATAAAGAAATTCATGGCGATTCGTCTGCGCCTGGCCCAGCAGCGTCGGCAAAAATGAAATGCCATCAATATTACCCGGCGCCGGTTTTTCCGCGATGCCCGCCACCGTCGGCAAAATATCCCAAAACGCCACCGGCAAATCGCTGACCGTGCCCGCCTTGATTTTGCCTGGCCACCACACGATCATCGGCACACGAATTCCCCCTTCATACAAATCCCGCTTGATGCCCCGCAACGGCCCGCTCGCATGAAAAAATTTCGGGTTCACGCCGCCTTCCTTATGTGGCCCGTTGTCGCTCGTGAAAATGATGATCGTATTCGTGTCTGTTTTGGCCTCTTTCATTGTGTCCAGCAGCGTGCCCACGTAACGGTCGAGCCGCGTGATCATCGAGGCTTTATTTTTCTCCACCTGCGGCCAGGGTTGATTGGAGTAAGGCGCGTCCTCGGGAACTTCCATGCCATTGCCGGTTTTTGCGCCCAATTCATCATTCGCATGCGGAATCGTGTAAGCGAGATAAAGAAAATATGGCAGGTTGACCGTGTACCATTTGGGCTTCATCATCCGGATATAATTCAGCGCGGCCTCTGTGAAATAATCATCCGAATATTTTCCCTTTGCGCCGTTCAGGTTTTCCGACACCTCGACATTTCGTTCACTAGTGAGATCGCTGCGATTAAGCAGGACCGGGTAATAATCATGCGCTTCGACTTGGTTGAGATAACCGAACCATTCATCGAACCCCTGCAAACGCGGCATGCCCGTCGAACCCTCGTCGCCCAAACCCCATTTGCCCAATGCGCACGTATTATAATTGGCCGCCTTGAGAAATTCCCCCAGCGTGAGATCCTCCGGCGACAGCGGAATCTTCTTGTTGCCGCGGATGCGCACATGCCCCGTGTTCAACCCCGTCATCAACGCCGCCCGCGACGGCGCACAAACCGTGCTGCCCGCATAACAACTGGTGAACCGCATCCCTTCACGCGCCAGCCGGTCAAGGTTCGTCGTCAGAATCTGCGTCTGCCCGTAACAACCCAGTTCACCATAACCCAAATCATCCGCGAGAATAAAAATGATGTTCGGATGTTTCGGTGGCGGTGATGGATGCTTGCGAAAATCCTCACTCGGCTGCGCCCAAAGATTTGCGCCCAGGCCAAGCGCCACCGCCAGCAAAAATACAACGACGCCCAACCGACGACAAATACCGATACGACGGGTCATGATGATATGGACTGTAAAGGAACCCAGGCGTTCAGCGCCAATCTTTTTCCGTGTTCCATCCGTGACTAAGCTGGCTTCGCCACCAGCCACGTCTCCACCGCCAGCAAATCCTCTCGCGAATAGTTTTGAAATTTGGGCGCCAGCTTCACTTTTTCCAAATCGCTCGCCGACGCCACATTATTGACTTCCTTCACAATCTCCCATCCGCTCTCGCGCAACAACGCGCGCAGATCCGACACCCGCAACCGCCATTGCGGAATCAGCGGACTGTTCAGCCAGGCCCACGCACTATCGGAGAACTTGAGAAAATTAAAAACTGTCAGCGACTTGTCGAACGCCGCATATTGATCTTTCAAATCCACGAACTCGATCAGCACGCCGCGTGGCGAGGCC
The DNA here is from genome assembly GCA_036268055.1 of Verrucomicrobiia bacterium. NCBI lineage: Bacteria > Pseudomonadati > Verrucomicrobiota > Verrucomicrobiia > Verrucomicrobiia bacterium. The sequence goes on from DATAUW010000017.1 coordinate 543,497, forward strand.
AGCCGCAAAAATTCCGCGTTGAGCTTTCGCTGTACGAATGCCGGAATGTGTTCCAGCACCACGCATGAAAAAAATAGGTCCACGGATTTCGCCGGCAGGCCGGTGTCCTGGGCATCGCGCACGATCGCGTGCAAATTGATTTTTTCCAGCACGATCTCGGGACTTTCTGTGTCCACGAGCCGCGCCGCTTCGTGCAGCCGCGCCATTCGATCGGCACGCAAGGCGGGCAGAAAATTTTTCAACGTGCCCGCGCGGTCGTATTCGCAAAAATAATTCAGCAAAATTTTCAACCGCTCCCGTTTCAGCAGCGAAACAATATCGAACGACCAAATCTCCGTCGCCCCGCAAAGATATAATCCAATCGGAATGATCGGATACCATCCTGTCCCCAACTCCAGTGCCGTAAAACCCTCAGCACACTCCGGCCGCACCGCGATAAAATCCTCGAAGTACCGTCGGCAATAATTCAACCGAAACTCAAACGCCCCGGCGGTCAGTCCCAGCGATTTCGTGACGCGCTCCTGAAAAAGTTCATTAAATTTCTGACTGTTCGGCAACAGAGAGATGAAGCGATGAATCGCGGATTTGACCAGCCAACTGGGCATAATTTGAAATATAAATTCAAGGATTCCAGCCGCCCATGTGGGAAATCCGGAAGCCAATTCGCGCCATACTGCTTGCCCGAGCTTCGCCCTGTCAAGCGCGGCTGTCCGCTTAAACTCTGCCACCTGTATCGTGCGCTTAACCATCGGTAGGTAGGATTGGCGCTACCGCCCCGCCCCAATAAAAAACAAACGAGTTATGCGGGCAGATGTAGCCCATCACTTTTAAAGGCGAATTTTCGACTTTCTTTAAAAACCTTGTTTTAATCAAAATGCTGCTAAAAATCCGGATATTATAATATTCTGTATCGTTAAAGATATCAATAACCATACCTATTTTCAAATCCGCTTTATTTGTGGATTACCATAAAACTTGAACCGCCCGCCGATTGCGGGAAACTATTCCCAGTGACATTAAATTCGATTCGGTCGTATCTCAGAAAGCTTCCGCAGCGGACGCGCTCCATCCTTTCCACTTCCGTTTACGGCTTGGCCGCCGGTGGCGCGGCGGTGGCGTTTCAATTAAGCATCAACCTGCTTTTTAATTCGACGTTCGTCGCGCTTTCCTCCCAATCCAAAACCATTTTCCTCGCCGGCAGCTTTGCCGTCATCATGGCGTCCTCGCTGGCGGTGGGTGTTCTGCTCGCTTCTTTTTGCCGCGAGGCCGCTGGTAGCGGCATTCCGCAACTCAAGCTGGCGTTTTGGAAGGATTTTGGCTACGTGCCCTTCCGCGTGGTGTGGGTGAAATTCGTGGCGGGCATCATTAGCATAGGCGGTGGCTCGAGCCTTGGGCGCGAAGGCCCCAGCGTCCATTTCGCGGGCGGACTCGCCTCGAACCTCGGTGGTCTCATGGGCGAAGCCAAACAAAACCGGCGCAACGCCGCCGCCGCTGGCGCCGCCGCTGGCCTCGCCGCCGCCTTCAACACCCCGCTTGCCGCCATCACCTTCGTCCTCGAGGAAATCATCGAAGACTTGAACAGCCGCTTTCTCGGGAGCGTCCTGCTCGCGTCGGTCATCGGCGCGCTGGTGGTCCACGGCCTGGTCGGCAAGCAACCCGCCTTCAGCCTCGCCAATGATCTCGAGCCCTCTTCATGGTGGCTTTACGCGGCCACTCCGTTTGTCGCGCTTGCCGCCAGCATCGTCGGTCTCACCTTTCAAAAATCCACCTTGAATCTTCGCGCGCGCAACAAGGAATTGACCAGTGTGCCGCCGTGGCTGCGGCCCTGCCTCGGAGGTTTCATTACTTGGGTGCTCGGTTCCGCGGTCTTCCTGCAAACCCACAGCCTTGGCATTTTCGGATTGGGTTACGGCGATTTGTCCACCGCGCTCAGCCAGGGATTCAGTTGGAAACTTGCGGCCATTCTGGTCGTCGCAAAGCTGATCACCACCATCGTGTGCTACGGTTTCGGCGGATGCGGCGGCATTTTTTCGCCGCTGCTGTTCCTCGGCGGCATGACCGGCGCGTGCCTCGGCGGAATCTTCGGGCATATCATTCACCTGAGCGTTGCCGACCAAATCGTGCTCGCTGTGGTCGGCATGAGCAGTTGCCTGGGCGCGGTCGTACGTGCGCCGGTGACAAGTATCCTCATCGTCTTCGAGATGACCCATGAATTTTCCCTCGTGCCCATTCTGATGCTCGGCACGCTTGTCAGCCAGGCGATTCGCCACCGCTTCGCCAGGCATAATTTCTACGAGGAAATTCTAATCCAGGACGGCCACGAACTCGAACACGTCATCCCCCCGCGCGACCTCCAAAGCTGGCAACAGCTTCCCGTCTCGGCCATCGCCAATTTCCATCCTGTCATTCTGCAAAGTCTCACCGAAGACGAAATCCAAAAAACTTTGGCCGCGCATCCTTACGGATATTTTCCCGTCGTGTTGCCCGACCAGCCGATCCAAATGCTCTCGCGGCGCGAAGCCGAGCTTGCCCGGGTCCAGCATCGGCCCGCGTGCGTTGAGGCCGCCACCACCTGCCTCGCGTCGCAAACCATCCGCGACCTGCAACTGCTCCTCATGGAATCGAATCAAGCCGTCATCATCGTGCTCGACCGGCCAAATGGAAAAGTCCTCGGCATCCTCACCCTCCACGACCTCCTGCGCGCCCAGGTCTCGTTGGGCAAACCAGACGGGACTTCCGGCGCGATCACGGTCGGTTAAGCAAAATGCCGGTCATTCTTTTGGCTTCAATCTCGCAATGACGGCAAGCCTTCGGGTTGGATGATTCATTAAAATGTCGCGGTCACTCCGACGCGCACTTGGAAAGGTTCGACCGGGTGCGACACAGCGGTAAATTGTGGCAAAACCGCTGCCGAAGGAACCACGCGCGAAGTATAGGCATAATCAATATCGTGATCCCGATTGTCCAGCAGGTTCAGAAATTCCGCCGTCACCCGCCAGGTTTTATTGATTTGGTAACTCGCTTCCGCGTTGAGCAGCAAGGTCGAGTCCGAACGGTAAATTCCGTCCGAAGTCAAATCCCGCGGCCCAAAGTAACGCAACCGCAGGCTCGCGGAGAACCCACCCAGGTCATGCAGCGTAATGCCCGACGCAATCACCAATCCGACCGCTTCCGGAACCCGCGTTCCGCCGGGGCCTTGCACCGTCGTGCCCGGTCCAATCGGCGCGGCATCGTCCGAATCAACCGAGGTAAAACGGGCGATGGAATCCGCAATATCAAAGTCGAACGTCAGATGTTCCACCGGCGTATAATAGTTCGCCCATTCAATGCCGTAACGGTCGCTCGGTTGCTTCGACGCCGTCGTCCCTCCCGTATCGCCGTCCTGTTGTAATTCGGAATCGCTGCGCAGATACCAGATTGAAAACGTGCTTTGCAAATGCGGCACGGCGAGGGTGCGCACTCCGATTTCCGCGCCTTTGGTTTGAATCAGGCCGGGGATTCTCGCGACCGGTGTATTGGGCGTCGGATTATCCGCCGAAATGGGTTCCACGGTTTGCGTCGCGCCGCGTCCGTCATTGCTGTGAAAACTGAATCCGCCTTCGGCATAGAACTCCGTCCTGGCCCACGGCCCGAAAATAAGACTGAGCTTTGGACTTGGCAACGCCGTGGTTGAAGTGCCCGAATTAACGGGATCGGATAAACTGGTCACGTCGAAGTAGTCCACATCGCCGCGAATCGCCACCACCGAACGAAACTTGTCCGCCCACTGGATTTTATTTTCCATGTAAGCGCCGGCCTGCGTGTCGGTGAACCGGTCCCTTTGCGTCTCCGCGGGCAACGTGACGGGTATGCCATCGTCCGTGTCCACATCGGTTTTGTTGACCCGCACGCGGTTGTCCGTCTGGTAAAGGCCGTTGTCAATCCAGTCATTGCGGACCTGCACGCCGAAGGTGTTTTGCACGTCGCGATCAAACCAGCGATTGAAGATCGTATGATGCGCATCCACCCCGGCAACGAAGCGATTGTCCTGTTGCTCGAACTGATCGCCCTGAACCGGGTCGGTCAGGAAATAGGTGAAGTCGGAAAATAAATCGAGATAGTAGTAGAATCCGTAAGCCGTGATTTTCGTCTCCGACTCGTCGTCGTGGCGATGCCACTCGGCTTGCAGGCTGTAACGCTGCGACACGCCTCCATCTGTTGGGTTCAGCGTTCCAAAAATACCCACCTGCGGAATGGCGTCTTCAGGAAGTTGATCGCTCGAATTCCATTTGCCGCGATAACCCCGCGCAATGACGCTAAAACCGCTCGCATCATCGCCCTGGCTATAGGTGAGTATGCCGTTAAACTTATGATAATCATCTGGATGCACCCATGGACCGTCATCGTGATAAACTTCAGCGCCGTAGGTCAAAGTACCCGCCTCAATTTTTTGCGATGCGCCGAAAGCGCCCCGTTCAAAACTGTACATGCCCCCTTCAATGGTGACGAAATCCTGCGGCAATACCTTGTAAAAATCCAGGTGCGCCGCGCCAGCCGAACCGAAGTTGCCCACGTCCGCATAGTACGGCCCTTTCTCATAATTTAGCCGCTCCACAAATTCGGGGATGACGATATTCATGTCCGAATATCCCTCGCCGTGCGCGTGCGAAGGCAGGTTGAGCGGCATGTCATCCAGGAAGATGGCGAAGTCCGTGCCATGATCGAGATTGAAACCGCGCAGAAAATATTGGTTGGCTTTGCCGCCGCCCGCGTGTTGTGTGATGATGACACCCGGAACCGTTTCCAAAATTTCTCCCGTGCGCAGCAATGGCCGATCCTGAATTTCCGCCGCGCCCACCGTTCCTTGCGAAGCGGAAGCTGCGATGCCAAGCAGGCTGTCCTGCCGTCCGGTGACAATTACTTCCGGCAACCTTGTGATTGCATTGGTGTTGGTGTTCGTGGAATGGACTGATTGAGGGGGCTGGTTGGTTGCGGATTGCGCCAGTCCATTGAGGGCGCCGGCCATAAATGGAATCACCATGAACGGCAGGGGAATATTACGAAGGGATTTGTCCTGTTTTTTCATAATCTCAGTTCCGGTTGTGAAGCCGGGGCGTGACAGATTTTTGAAACGCAGGCAGCAAAAAGCCACCTGTTTAAATTCAGCTACGGGCTTTTGCCCGCCATCGCTGATCCAGGTGGCTGAAAGAATTTATGACACGAGTTTTACGAAATGCAAATATTTTTGCGACGTCAATTTTTTTAATCAACCCCCCAAAAACCAACGCTTCTCATTAACTGCGCCCATTTTAAATCCACTATCCCGAGAGAAGCGAGGCAGGCCTGTAAGTCAACGCCAAACGAAACAAAGCTCGCGTTCGCCTTTGCCAACCCAAGTCCAATAGAGTTTTTTTCTCTTCCTCCTCCAGTGGCCGTCCGCAGAACCTCCGCGCCTCCGTGTCTCCGCGGTTAAATTCAGCCTAAGCCAAATACGGAATCGTCAACGGCCCCTGCGGCAGCACCGCCACTCGCGCTTCCGGTCCCAGTTGCGCCAGCCGCTCATTCACCGTTGCGCCGATGTCATGACATGGCGTCAGATGCGCCGTGCGCACGATTTCATCCGGCAACGAACTATGGATCAGCACCCGCGCCTTGCGCTGGATCAACGCCTGGATTTGCGCCTGCCATTGTTCTGGCCGCACGAAACCCGGCGTCGCCAGCAACGCCAGGATTTCCTCGGGACTGCCCGCGCTGCGCAACAATTTATCCAGCGGACTTTGCGCCGGCACACCCTCGCGGCATTCACACGCCAGGATCAAAGTGCCGCCCTCCTGGATAATCCGCGCGCCCGCGCTCATGCCCTTCACGCCCTGATAAAGGTTCTGGTCGAGTGGATACCCGCTATTCGTCGTCACCACAATTTCAAACGGCGACTTCACCCGCTGCATCGCCGCATGGCGCACGAATTCAAAACCAACCTTATGCGCGGCCAATAAATCTCCCGCGAACACACCCGTGATGGCGCGCGTCTCATTCAGCGAAACATTCAGCAAAAAACTTTTTCCCACGCGCAACGCGATATCGCGCATCTCCTCCCAGATCGGATTGCCATCGGTCACGCCGAACGTCGCGCGCGGATCGCCAATCATTTTTTCGCCGTGATTGCTCATCACCGTTTCGAGTCCCGCCAGCCCGGGCATGATGCCTTTCGGCCCGCCGCTGAATCCCGCGAAAAAATGCGGCTCGATAAAACCGGTAACGATGCGCACGTCCGCCTCCGCGACATGACGGTTGATCAACGCCGGTGTGCCATCACGTGTCGTGCCGAATGGCACCAACTCCGCCGGATTTTCCGGCTCATGATTCAGCACGCGATAATTGCGGACCACTTCCGGCGTGAGCAACTGCTCCAATTCCGCGCGCGTGTTCGGCCGATGCGTCCCTAGCGAATTGAGCAACGTGATTTGTTCGCGCGGCACATGCGCGAGATATTCCAGCAACCACGGAATCAGCCGGTGATTCGGCGTCGCCCGCGTGATGTCGGTGAACCCGATGCACACCTTGTCACCCGGCTTGATCCATTCGCGCAGCGGCGCCGCGCCGATCGGTTTCTCCAGCGCCGCCATCATCGCCGCGCGTTCGTCGGCCAGCCCCGGAGTATGCGCCGGTTCGATCACCGTCGTCCGCTTGTCCGGCAGTTCGATCGGCAAATGCCCGCGTCCGTATGCGAGATTAATTTTCATGCAGGAAATTCACCCTTCCATAAGTAACCCAACCCCATGAAATCGAAAAGGGCAATCATTCAGACAACAAAGGGGGTGCGCATCTTGACATTGTTCTTGAATGCGGGAGGGCTGATTTATATTCCCGGGGAGCGCACGCGCCCTCGCGTGCAGTGGTTGGCGCCCTCGCCAGCCACATCCGAGATGACCGGAAAATTCGCACATTTCCTTTAAAACTCGCTCACCCAACCACCATCGGCGAGGGCGCCGATGGCAGCACGCGAGGACACATGGCCACATTCAACCACCTCGCAATTAAATTGTAACCTCCCGCCCTTCATTTCCGTATGCCTCAATGTGGTCGAGGCATAAAGCCATCCGATCTCGCGATTATTATTATTATTTTATGAAATCAATTTTTCAAAGATTCACCCTTGGCGTCACCCTCGCATGCGCAACCGGCTTCTCCGTCTGCGCCGCCCCATTGCAACGCACCGACGTGATGGCCGACCCCGCCTGGTTATTGCATCTCGACGCCGATGCCCTGCGCCCCACCGCCATCGGCAAATATATTCTCGCTCAACTGGACAAGCCGGAAGCCAGGGACAAACTCGCCGACCTGCAAGCCATTTTCAGCATTGACATTCGGACCCAGCTTCACGGCTTCACGCGCTATGGCACGACTCCCTCACCCGAAGACGGCGTGTTGATCGCCTACGCGGATTTTGATGCCGAGCGTCTTGTCACCCTGGCCAAGGGCGTGGGCGAATATCAAAGCACTCATCATAATAAGCACGTCATCCATAGCTGGGTTGTCAAAAAGAAAGTGGAAGGGGGCGAGGACAGTTCGCGCGTCTTCGCGAGCATCGTGGGAAACCGCGTTGTCTTTAGCCGGCGCGAAACCGATGTCGCAAAAGTGTTGGACGTCATGGATGGCGCATCGCCAAGTCTTGCCTCGGGAGCGGCGTTCCCGGAACTAGGTGCTCCGGGCGACAGCTATTTCCTCGAAGCCGCCGCGACCAAAATAAATTTCCCCAACTCCAATCCCAGCGCCGCCATTTTGAAACTTTCCAAAAGTGTTCAACTCACTTTTGGCGAAACGCACGAACAACTTCACGGCGCGCTGACCCTCATCGCGGACAACGAAGACGTCGCCCAACACATCCTCTCCATCGCCCAGGGTTTGATCGCGCTGATGAAAATCCAAACCGACAAATCGGACATCGTCGCCATTGCCAATGCCCTCGCGGTGAAGCAAAATGGTTCCAGCGTGATCGTGACCCTTGCTTTGCCCGCTGATAAAGTCGTCACCATTATCAAGGCTGACGCCGCGCGTAAAGCGGCCGCTCGCGATGCAAATCAATAAAATAATCTAAACAACTGGAGTTCGATCAACTTGGCTGAAGAACTTCCATCCATCTCCGACGAGGAACTGGCTCGCGAAACGCAGGCCGGTTCGCTCGCCGCGTTTGAGCAACTGGTTTATCGTTATGAGCATCGTATCTATGCGTTCATATTTCAATTTTGCCGCAACCCGACCGACGCCCGCGAAGCCACACAAGACACCTTTGTAAAAGCATTTCAAAACATCGGACGATTCGACACGCGCCGCGTTTTTGCGCCGTGGCTCTTTACCATCGCGCGCCGGATCTGCATAGACCGCCATCGCGCCGCGCCCGTCATCGCCGATTCACAAATCCCGGAACTCCCTGAAATTCCCGACCCGTCCCAAGTCGCCGCGCGCCGCGAAGCCGGGCAGGATTTGTGGCGATTGGCCCGGCAACATTTGAAGACCAATCAATATCAAGCGTTGTGGCTTCATTATGTCGAAGACCTGGACGTGGCGCAAATCGCTCAAACGCTCGGCAAAACCAAAGTCCACGTCAAAGTGATGCTCTTCCGCGCGCGCCAGATTCTTGGCCGCGAATTAAAATCAAACGCCGCGTGCGGCGAACCGATTTCGCGAATCAATTCAAAGACCGATCATGCCCTTGCCGAAAAACGGCCTTCTGCTTTTCTGGAATCAAAATTATTGGCCAAGGAGAAAATAATATGAAAACGTGGTTCTTAAAATTCCTGGTTTCAAATTCCCTCAATGACCGCCGTCCCTTGCCGCCCACGCTGGAACGGGTCGTTAGTCAGTCGCCATCGGCGCAGCGTTTCCGGGAAGAGTCCCAAACCTTGGATCAGCGACTCAAAAATCAATCACCCATTCCAGAAGCTCCGGCGTTTCTTCACACCTCGATCATGCGTTCGGTATCGGCTTCTGCAAAAGTTCCCGCAACGCAAAACCGTTTCTCGATATTTCACGTAGTCCGCTATGTCTGCCTCGCTTCGCTGGTCTTATTAGCCGTCTTCGTGTCAGTCCGCGTTTTCACTCATGCACTCGCAAAAGAAAAATCGTCCGAACCGCCCGCGTTCGCCGCCGCCGATTCCGCTTTGGAATTAGGCGGAAATATTTTAAGCGAAGCTCCCTCCGCCGCTATCAGCCCGTTGTACGATGAAGCCGCGCACCTCGACCACGACATGGCGAGCACCAAACAATTTCTCCTTGCGAGCCTCCCTTGAAGCGCGTCCCACGAGTCCGTGGCCAGATTCGGCGCTAAGAGCCGCGGATCTTGGGGCAGATATTCCGGGTTTTATTGCGTTAACATCAGCGCGCTTCGCTGCGTTTCCGTTGCTGATAAATAAAGTACGCCAGCCCCACAGTTCCCGTCACTGTTGCAGGCACCAATAAAACATTATTTCCAAGCCTGCCAAAACCCGCCGCACCCAGAATCGTCCCGCCCAAAAACGATGCGAGCAACAAAACGTACAACTGCAACCGCCGGGTGTCCACTTTCAGTCCCGCCAGCAGTTGCCCCAGAAATATTCCGATGTCCGTGAACAATCCCGACACATGCGTCGTCCGCAACACCGCGCCGCTGTACGTGCTCACCATTCCGTTTTGCAGTCCGCATGCGCATGATGCCAGGTACATTCCGGTTTCGCGGTTGCGATTCAAAAATGGCACCGCCGCAAACAGAAACGCCGCTTCAAACAGGAGCGCGAAACCGTAACGCCGTCCCAATTTCAAAGTGCTGTCCTTCACCAAATAACCGCTGAAAATGCAACCCACGAGAAACGCGCCGATCACCATGATAAAATGCCGAAGGTTCTCCACGTCACCCTGCGCAATCGCGATTCCCAGCAGGGTCGTGCTGCCGGTCAGATGGGTGACGCCATGATGCTCGAAGCTTAGGAATCCCACCGCATTGATCGCGCCTGCCATCAACGCCATCACCGAACTTCCCAGCCAGACCCACCGTGGAAGTTTGCTAATCATGACGGACAATTTTCCCCGGATTAAAAACCATCTGCCACTTGTAACCTATCCCGACTTGAATTCAAATCCTTTGCCATCGTCTCCGCGACAATCTTCACTGCATAAAAAAGCATTGGCCGTCCGCGCAAAAATTCGTTATCTCGATAGTAGAAATGATCTCCGCGAAACCATCCCGCGTATCCAGAATCTATACGGCCCTCGCGCCGTTGATTTTCTTTCTGGCAATTCTTTCCACCAAACCCGCACCCGGCGCGGAACGACCGCCGAACATCGTGATCATTCTCACCGACGACCAAGGCTACGCCGATATCGGCAAATTCGGCGCCGAAGGCTTCGACACGCCCAATTTGAATCGCATGGCGGACGAGGGCGTGATCTTCAGAAATTTTCACGACGCTCAACCGATCTGCTCCGCTTCGCGTGCGGCGCTGCTGACCGGTTGTTATCCGAACCGCATCGGCATCCACGGCGCCCTCGGGCCGCATTCGAAAGTCGGCATTGGCGATGGCGAAGTGACGCTCGCGCAACTGCTCAAGCAAAAGGGTTACGCAACCGCGATGTTCGGGAAATGGCATCTTGGCGATTCGCCCCAGTTCATGCCGATGCAGCATGGGTTTGATCAATATTTCGGCCTGATGCTCTCGTGCGACTTCTGGCCGGGCCAGCCGGATTTGATCACGAATTTTCCGCCTACCATGGTGGCCATCAAACGCGAATATCCAAATCTGCCGATCTACGACGGCGACAAAATTTTCCGTCCCGAAATGTCCATTGATGATTTGAATCACCTCACCACCTGGTACACCGAGCGCGCTGTAAAATTCATCGCGCAGAACAAATCGCATCCGTTTTTTCTCTACGTGGCCCACAGCATGCCGCATGTGCCGCTCGGTGTGAGCGACAAATTTCGCGGCAAAACCAAGCGCGGCCTTTACGGCGATGTCATCGAGGAAATTGATTGGTCTGCCGGGCAGATTTTGACCGCCCTCAAGGAAAACGGCGTTGACGAAAATACCTGGGTCATCTTCGCGTCGGACAATGGCCCGTGGCTGAACTACGGCAACCACGCCGGGTCCGCCAAGCCTTTGCGCGAAGGCAAAGCCACGAATTGGGAAGGCGGCACGCGCGTTCCCTGCCTCATGCGCTGGCCCGGCCACATTCCCGCCGGCGCGGAAACCTGGGACATGCTGATGACCATTGATCTGTTCCCCACGATTGCCAAAGTCACCGGCGCAACTTTGCCGGGGCACAAGATTGATGGCTTGGATATCTGGCCGATTATTTCCCGCCAGCCCGGCGCGAAAAATCCCCACGACGCCTACTCATTTTATTATCACGTGGACGACCTCGAAGCCATGACCACCAGCGACGGCCGCTGGAAACTGCAATTTCCCCACACTTACCAAACCCTTGCCGGACAGCCCGGTGGCACCAACGGCGTGCCCGTTCCATATTCGCATCGCAAAATAGAAAAAGAAGAACTCTACGATCTCGCCAACGACATCGGCGAAACCACCGACGTCTCCGCGCAACACCCCGACATCGTGAAAAAACTCGAAGCCGCTGCCGAAGCCTCCCGCACCGACCTCGGCGATGGTTTGACGAAGCGCCGCGGCGCCGGGTTGCGCAGTCCGGGACGTTTGTGAAATCGGCCTTCAGGCTGAATCACATCCAAACTCGGCTCACCCTTCTTTGTGCGTCAGGTCGTCGAAATCCCGGCGCACACTTTCCAGGCGCTTCCGGTATTGCTCCGCGTCGCCGTATTCGAAAAAATGCGAATAGCGGCTATGGGTGGACTTCACTCGCAACGCGTGTTTGATGGGACACCAATATTGTTCCGTCCGGCCCGCTACCTCCTGCACATACGCCAGCACGCCGTTCACATACTCACAATACCCGCAGTTCCACTTTTCCATCCAGTTCAGGTAGGCTAATTTTCGCCGGTCCATCAGCACGTAATCCTTCCGAACTACTTTGGGAATGCCGTACACGGGAAAGCAGACGAATTGAAATACCCCGGCCACAAGATCAATGAAGACCACTGGCAAAGCACAAAACAATAACATGGGCGTGGTGAGCACAGTCAGCGGTTTGGAATCATAAAGATAGCGCGTGAATTTTTTCACCAGCCGCTCGTGCGCGGCTTGCACGCCTTCGTGAAAGCGAACCTTTCGATCCTGTACCGTGTAACGAAAGTCCTGTTGCTTTTTTCTCGCTTCGTCCGGCAATTCTTTCTCGAGTTGTTTGATGCGTTCGAGTATTCCGTCGAGCTTGTCGTTCATGGTATTTTGTTCTGGCTTTCTGTATGATGGAATCTATCCCAGATTCGACGCGACCGGCAGTAATTTGTTGATTGGCTCATTATCGCAACGAAGCGCACAACGAATTGGCTGCAAAACTACTTGCCTCTTCCCGTGAGTGAGGCATAATAACCGCCCGTTTGGGTTGGTAGCTCAGTTGGTAGAGCAGTGCCCTTTTAAGGCATTGGTCCAGGGTTCGAGTCCCTGCCAACCCACCACTTTTTATTTATAACTGCCTCGCCGAACGCAGTTTCGGGAGTGTCACATGAAATCTCCGCTCCTTGAGCAAATCGTCAGCGCGGTTCTCTACGAGGGATATATTTTGTATCCTTACCGGAGTTCCTCGATCAAAAATAAACGCGAACGCTTTACCTTTGGCCGCATCTATCCAAAGGATTACAGCGATTCGCAAAAAGGCGCCGAGCCGTGCGCGAACCTTACGGAATGCCTCCTGAAACCCGCCAGCGAAACCGTCTCGGTCGAAATTATCGCAGGCTTCCTGCAACCTATATGGCGCGAAGTCGGTTATCTTTCCGGCGCGGACAAATCATTTCGTCGAGTTGATCAATTATCCGTGGGGAACGTCGTCCATCATTCGTGGCAGGAAGCTGTCGAGCGTAAAATTCCAGTTGCACTTGGACCATTGAGCGCGTCAGAAACCCGGCACGCTACGGTTCCGTTTGCTTTTGACGCGTCGCGCACCGTCGAAATGCTGGGCATCGAAACCAGTGCTGAAGCAGCGGTCATTCAACGCCGCCTCGAAGCCGTCTCCGGCGTGATCGAAATAGCTGCGGCTCCGCTTCCCGGCGGCATTCTCAAAATCAGTGTGCGGATTTGCAACCTCACGCCGATGAGCGCGCCGGATTGTGAAAGTCAGGACGCCGTCATCATGCGCACATTCGCTTCCACGCACGCGGTTCTTCACGCCATCGGCGGCGAATTTATTTCCCTGCTCGAACCGCCGGATGAATTTGCAGACGCGGCGGCGGCTTGCAAAAACACCGGCGTCTGGCCCGTGCTCGTTGGCGACAAACAAAAAGCCGAGCGCGACACGCTCCTTTCTTCGCCGATCATTCTTTATGATTATCCAGAGATCGCTGCGGCCAGCAAAGGCAGTTTTTTTGATGGCACCGAGATTGATGAGATTCTGACGTTGCGGGTGATGACCATGACCGACGCCGAAAAACTGGAGATGCGCCAGGTGGATGAATTTGCGCGCGGAATTTTGGAGCGCAGCGAGTCCGCCACGGCTGAGGATTTTCTAAAGATGCACGGCGTCATGCACGGCGCAAAAAATGTCGAGGAGTTTTTCAATCCCACCCGGCCGCTGCAAGAGGTCGCGCTCAGCGGAAGAAAACTCAAGGCGGGCGACCGTGTGCGCATCCAGCCCAAACGCCGCGCCGATGCCATTGACATGCTGATCGCCGGCAAAATCGGCATCATTGAAGCCATCGAACAGGACGCCGAGGAAGGCATCCATCTCGCGCTGGTTCTTGAAGACGATCCCGGCAAGGACATGGGCCTCGCGCGGCAAACGGGGCATCGTTTTTTTTACGGTTTGGATGAAGTCGAACCGCTCGCGGACGCGGCGACGTGAAAAGATTTTCGGCAGTGAAAAGTATTTTGGCAGCGTGAAGCGTTAGACGACTTCGCATTGGCCGTCAATCCGCACACGCACAAGCTGGCCAAGCTTTAATTTTTCATCGCGGGCAAAAACTCGCAGAAGCGCGCCGCCGACGCGTACGGCCGCCACTTGTTGAACTACCCGCATTTCCGGGGGACGCAATTCGAGGGAAACAATTTCTCCTTCCACCGCTCCGGCGTCGTTGACAATCACCGGCTGGGCCGGCCTTACCAAAACCCGCACCGGCCCGGACGCCGCGCTGCCCGTGACGCGAATTTTTCCGAATGGAGTTTGCGCTTCACCAGTCGCGACGATTTCGCCATTTACGATTTGCCCAAGGCCAAGACAGCGAACCGCTGCGGAGTGCGGCGGCCTTGCGAGAATGGATTCGAGTTGGTCATACGCAACCGTCGCGCCTTTTTCCAGGACCAAAACTTTTTGCGCCAGATTCAAGGCGTCGTCGCGCGAATGCGTCACGAGGATAAGTGTGGTCTCACTTTTTTCGAGCAGCGAGCGCAGCAAGTCGCGCATCTCGGCGCGTTTTTCATCGTCGAGACTGGCGAACGGTTCGTCCATCAACAAAATTTTCGGCTGCTGCGCCAGCGCGCGAGCGAGAGCGATGCGCTGGCGTTCGCCGCCGGAAAGTTGGTCGAGCGGCGCGTTTTCGCGATGCCCCAGGCCAATGCGATTCAACAATTCGCGCGCCTTTTCCACGCCGCCGCGGCCGCGCGCCGCGAAAGAAATCTGATCGAGCGCGCGCAAATGCGGAAACAGCGCGAGCCCTTGAAACACCAGCGCGATTCCGCGATGCTCCGGCGCGATCAAAATTTTTCCCGCCTGCGCCGCCGCCTTTCCCGCAACAAAAATTTCCCCCGACGTCGGCGCTTCGAGCCCGGCGATCAAGCGCAGCAATGTCGTTTTGCCGCTGCCTGACGGGCCGAGAATGGCAAGGCGTTCGCCCGCCCCGACGGCAAAATTGGCATCGCACAAAACTCTCGTGCCGTTGAACGCCTGGCTGATATTCGCAATGCGAAGGACTTCGTTCATGATGATGATTTTCGGACGGCGCGCATTTTTGCGCCGAGCGTGGCGAGCGCGATGGGCACGAGCGGAAGCGCGACCACCGCAAGCAGCAGGAATTGGCACGCCGCAATTTCAGGGTCTTGCCCACGCCGCATCAGGTTCACAACTGAGGGCGCGAGCAGGGGGCTTCCGGGCGGCGCAATCAAAACGGTCGCGCTGAATTCTGTCGCGCAAAGCACATACATGGCGAGCCACGCGGCTGCCAATCCGGGCGCGGCAATGGGCATCACGACGGAAATAAATCGTTCGAGAAAATTTCTTCCGGCCAGGGCCGCAGCCTGTTCGAGTTCGCGCGGCACGCGCGCGAGCGCGCCCTGCGTGAGAAAAATCGCGATCGGCAAAAATCGTGAAAACCACGCGAGCACAACAATGGCAGGCCCGGAATAAATCATCGCGCTCCAGCGATGGTCCCACAAAAGAATCAGCCCAAGTCCCACGATGGGCGCGGGCACGGCCATCCCCGCGCCCATGACGCCGAGGAGCGCGCCCCAGCCGATCCGCGACGCGAGTCGCGCGAGTACAATGACAAATGCAGTCGCCATCGTAGCCGCCAGCGCTGCCAAAAGAATTGTGCGGATCGCATCGTCGTGCGCCAGCGTCCAGGCCCCTTGAAGCGATTCCCAAAATCCCGTCGCGCGCAAAACTTTGTAAGTTCCCGCTGCGGTAGTGACCGGTAATTTCGCCGTCGTCGCAAGCCACGCAAGCGAAGTGAACGGGACGATCAGTGCGGGCAGGATGGCGCAAAGCGTCATGCCACCGGCAAACCATTCACCGGCGGCATCGGCGGGTTTGCCGCCGAATTTTGGAACGTCGCCTTCCAGTCCGGCGAGGCTGGCGAGACGCGCGCGCGTCAGCACAAACGCGCCCAGCGCGCCTGCCGCGACTACGAGTGGCAACAAAGGAAGTCCCAACGCCGCCGCCATCGCGAGATCGCCTTCCTGAATGCGTTCATACACGGCCTCGCCGACCGTTCGCACGCGCAGCAGTTGGGGAACGGCGAATTCCGTCAACGCCACCGCAAACACTAGCAACGCCGCGCCCAGCGCCGGTGGCGTGAGCACGCGCGCTGCAATGCGCCACACACCACGCGCACCTTGCGCCATTCGCGCCGACTCGAAAATTCTTTGGTCTGTCCGGCGAAACGCGTTCGCCACCGCCAAAGCTACAATCGGAAAAAAACATCCGCCGAGCACGACTCCCACGGTGGCCCAATGATAAACGAACCCGGGGATTTCAAACCGCGCCAGTGCGATGGGATCATTCGAGTGCGGTGCGAAGCCGAGCGAGCTGGCCACGAGCATCGAAATTTTTCCATGCGGCCCGAAGAGAACAATAAAAGCTTCCGCGACAATATAGGGTGGAACCATGAGCACTAGCAAACCGACCGTCCACCAAACTCGTTTCAAGCCCGGCTTCGCGCGCTCAACCAGAATCGCGAAGGGTGTTCCCAGCAACAACGCCACGAGCGCACTGACCAGGGCCGTTAAAAGCGAACCGGCGAACGGACCCGCCGCGCCATGCAAGGCTCCGGCCAGTATTCCCGCCCGCAATCCCGCCCCAAAAAGTGTGGCAGCGAGCGGTGAAAATACGATACCTCCTGCGATCAGAATCAATGACACAGCCAAAAACGCGGTGAGGCTTTTCATTGATCGAGCAGGTTTTCCTTGATTGCCTTGGCCGCTTGTTCGTGCGCTTTCACCGCCGCATTCCAATCCACGTCCATCCAGTGAACCCGCTTGGGAATCCATCGGGGACGCACGTCCTCGGCGACACTTTGCGGCAGCAAACCCACGCTTTGCGCCGGGCCCGCGCTCAAAACTTTCTCAGTTTTTGAATTCACGAGAAAGCGAAGAAGCTTTTCCGCTTCTTTTGGATGCGGCGCCCCCGCGACAATCGCCGCCGTGCTCGCCGCGCGCAGACAGCCAATTTCATTCGTGCCCTGGTCGGGATAAACGACGGCCACGGGCTTGCCGCCTTCGAGCGCGACGTAAGCATCGTCGGTCGCCGTGATGCCGAACCACAGTTCGCCCGAGGCCACGCGATTTTTTACGTCCGCCATGCCCGCGCAAACGGCGCAATCATTACTCTTCAAACCTTCGATCCATTGCCGTCCGCGGTCGTCGCCGATTTTGGAAAAGATCGCCGCCGTGTGCGCGGCCATCCCGCCGAAAAGCGGATTGGCAATGCCAGTATGCCCCTTGAAACGCGGATCGGTCAGGTCGCGATACGAATGCGGAAACGCATCGGGCGTGAGGACATTTGTGTTCACGATCAGCACGCGGTAGCCCGCGGCAAAACCAAGCCAGCGTCCTTGAGCATCATGCGGTGCGTCTCCGACGGCGCGAACGAGATCTTCCGGCGCGGGCGCGAGGCAGCCTTCGTTCGCCATGATCGCGCAAAAAAATTCGCCGCCGCCCCAGAAGACATCGCATTGCGGATTGGATTTTTCCTGCCGAATCGCCTGCACAAGCCCGACGGCTTTGGCGGCTTCGGTGTCAAATTTCGCTTCGATTTCAATGCCGGTTTCCTTCTCGAATTCGTCAATCAATTCCTGCGCCATCTCGCGATCCGTCGCGCAATAAAGAACCACTTTTGGTTTTTCCGGCGTCGCATTTGAATTGCCAGACCGATGGCACGCGGCGAGAAGGCCGGCCAACGCGAGCGTCGTTGAAATTTTTAAAAACAAAATATGACGGCGCATTATTTTTTTTCCGGCGAAAGTTTCGTGAGTTCGGACGCCGCTTGTTTTCCATATTCCGAATCCGGCGCGGCATTGACCGCCTCCTGCAATTTCTGGCGCGCCAGTTCCGGATGGTTCATTATTATCTCCAACCTTCCGATGGCCAGATTGCCACCGGCGCGCGCATCCGCCGTTTTCGGTCCCAGCGTGGCGATCAAATCCCGCGCGCCAAAGCGGCCTTTCTCGCGTTCGCCGATCCAGATGTGCGCCTGGCAGACTTCAACCCACGCGCGAACTCGCAACGGAAGCGCGGCCTTTTCGTTATGCGCGACAAATTCGAGATGCGGAATCGCTTCGAGCTTGTTTTGACGCGACACCAAAAAATCAGCAAGAGCAAATTGCGCTTGAAGGTCATTGGGATCACGATTGGCCGCCGCTTGCAACGCGTCAAACCTCGCATCCAATTCGCGAGACGCCTCAGCAACTTGACGAAGGCGTTTGGAAACGACCGTCGCGGTGATAGGCGCTTCATCACGGCTTGCGATCAATCCTTGTGGCGAAAGACAGACGAGCATGGGAGTGTTTGTGACATGATAACGGTTCGCCGTGGCGCGATTGCGCGAAACGCTGATGTCGAGCAAAACGGATTTGATGCGGCTGTCTTGCGCGTCACGCTGCCTTTCAAAAAGAGATTGGGCCTCGCCATCCGCTTTGCTTTGTCCGGACTCGATAACGAACAGCACGAGACATTGATCGGATTTTGTTGCCCGGCTGATTTCGTCGTTGAGATCCACAGCCGTAGCGTCCGCGGACTGTGGCCCAGAATTTTTTGAATCGGAAATGCAGCCCGCGACGAGGACGAAGGCCGCGAGCGCAACGACTCCAAATAATCTTCGCCAAAAATTGCGGGCATCCCGCGAAAATAAAATGTTCATCAAGGAAGCGGTTCAATCTTCAGATCAGTGAAGGCCGAGACGCTATCCGCCTTGGTCCACAATCCGATTTTGCCGGGCTGTTTGAAAGTCGTGTCCCGGGTATCAATGATCGTCTTGCCATCGAAAATAATTTTAAGATGCGAACCTTTGGCCTCGAAACGGAGCGTGTGCCATTCGCCGGCGGTGACTTTAACCGGGACTTCCGCGATGCGGGAGCGCTTGCCGCGCACGGTTTTGAACAGGTTGACATTATCTTCAAGCGCGTTGGCGCGGGCGATGTAATAATTTTCCGGGCTGTAGCGCAAAACGATTCCGCCCGCCTCATCCACTTTGCCCGAGATGGCTTTATATTTTACCTCCACGGCCACGTCGCGAGCGGTGAAGTCATCATAAACACAAACGGGAAAACGATAACTGGTATCGTCTGAACTTTCCTGCACGAGAATTTTTTTGCCATCGCGCGCGCGGGAATCATTACGCACCATCCAGGACACCGGGCCGCCGCCGCCGGTCAATCCGGTGGTGAAATGAGCCGGTGGTTTTCCGGATTCATCGGAATCGAAACTGATTTTTTGAGACGGAAAATTTTCCGGCGCGACGGGAACCTCGGCACAACCAGCGGCGAGCAGAGCAACGATGCACGGCAAAAGCCAAACCGCGCGACTCGAAAATATTTTGGCGATGCCCCCTTTTTCCCCAGCCGGGATTCTTTCTTTCATGTTCTGGATTCATTAGAACGAAGTTCAAAGACACGTCAACGCCAAAGCAAAATTCAGACGGTGTAAACAAAAGTAAAATTGACAAGGAATTCTGTCTGGAACACACTCACTCAAATTTGGGGCGAGCAATCGCACTGTGCATAGGAAGTTCACTAGCTGGAGGAAATATGAAAGCACCAAAGGAACAATCGCAATCAGCCAGTGCGAAAAAATTTATTGGACCGGCAACAAACCCTCGCGCTTTTACCCTGATCGAATTGCTGGTCGTCATCGCCATCATCGCCATTCTCGCCAGCCTGCTCTTGCCCGCGCTTTCCCGGGCCAAGGAAAAAGGCCAGGGTGCCGTCTGCCGCTCGAACCAGCGTCAGCTCGCCATCGCTTCGATAGCTTATACCTCCGACTATGAAAATTGGATGAATCCGTTGCAGACGGCGGTGCCGACTACAGGCGTTGAGACGACCTACCGGGTGATTCTTTGGGATTATGTTGGTCATGCGGCTTCGGTTTATGATTGTCCGACCGAGAAGCAAGCGGTCTATGCGGACGGCATGTCGGCGAATGACGCGGTGTACGGCGGCTTCGCACTTGCGCCCGGGACGGACTGGACGCAGGTCGGAATCGGCGTGGCCGGCCCATCCATTCCGGCGGCGGGCGGAGATTATGAGAAGTGGAATCAAAGCGGCATCGGTGTGGGTGGCGGACACTGGATTCACGTGGATGGCAATCCCAATCCGGCCGCACAGATCAGCAGCATGCCGTTTGGGCGAGCCCTTACCCAAGGCTATTTCGAGGGCATGAAGAAATATACCGATGTGACCAATCCTTCCAAACTCATCTGGTATGGTGACGGCGGCTGCGGCAGCCCGGCGACCTGGGCCGACGACAGTTGGTGGATCAAGAATACCGACACCAGCGGCAGTGGATCGGAGGACGAGGCGGGCTTCAATCGCTTGCAGCAGGATCAATATGGCTGCCAGCGGCACGGCGGCGATGCGAATTACGCCTTTGCCGACGGGCATGTGGAACGCCTGAATGCAAACGATATTCGTTGTGACCGAACCGAGTGCTGGTGGTCGGTGGACATCAATTACCACAGCAGCCAGCAATCATCCTTTACCTCCGCATATTGAATGAATCCGGGCGCAAAGACTTTTTTGAAAGTGGTGACCGCCACGGCGGCGCTGGCGGTGGTGGGCTGGATCGTGGCGTCGAAATTTCGCGGCATGAGCGGGCGCGGCGACAGAACCCAGGTCTGGTTTTATGACGAAAGCGAGAAAGAACTCTATGCGATGCCGTTGAACACCATCCCTCCAGACAAGGGCATTGGTGGTCCGAGTGGTGACGGTGTCCGGGCCATCGTCGTGGGATTCGCAGGTTACAAACACGATCTGAAGAAGCGGAAAATAGCTTACCTACTAACTTACACTCCCGAATTGAAGCAGATATTGGATAAGGTGATGGCTGCGCGGTTGGCTGGGCGTCTGCTCAATGAATTGTCGCCGTCGAGTCAAGGCACTTATTTTCAGAGCAATACCTTGGTGAGGCTCACCGAGGATTCTGATTGGCATTCGGAAAACACGCCCGAGGGCCGCAAGGCCATGAACGAATGGCGGTCGTGGCGTGGGCAGGATGGCAGCCAGCCAGTCATCTGCGTTCCGTGAGACGAACGGTATTGGTGGTTCGCGCGATCGAAAAAATTTAATCCATTACTGCAACCGCGCGTCGCGTTCAAAGTCCGCGTGATTGTCCATGAATAAACGATTGCGTCCGCCGTGATGCGCGGTGCGGCCCTTGAGTTCAGCGGGGACGGTGGGGATGGTCGCCGGAAAATAAGGATCCACCGCAAGCTCGACATCCGCCGCGCCATAAGGCTGGCCGACCGTTGGATCATTGGCGGCGCGCAAATCATCCGTGCCTTCCTCCACGGATTTATTCCAAAAATCTTCCAGCGGAACCGGGTCATCGGGACGATCAAAACGCCAGAGCCAATAGGTGGAGACGGAGTTTGAATTCCCCGGCAGAAAAGCTTGAGAACATTGCGGTGCCTTTGCCAACGGCGGCGACGCCAAAATGGCGGGGCAACTCCAAACGGCGGTGGCGGGCACTTCGTTGGACAAGGTTTGCACCGCCCAGCCAGATCGCGGGTCGGAGGTCGGCCAGGTCGTCCACGGCAGGTAACCGAGCGAATTTTTCAGCGGACGTTCGTCGGGAAATTTGTCCTGATTATCGGAAAGCAAAATCGCAAAGCCCGTCCCGATCTGCCGGAGATTGGAAAAGCAATTACTCTGGTAAGCCTTGCTCTTCGCCGCCGTAAGCGCGGGAAGCAAAAGCGACGCAAGGATGCCGATGATCGCGATCACGACCAAAAGCTCGATCAAGGTGAACGCCGCTTGAGTGTCGAGAGACGGGGATAATTTCTTTCCGCCGCCATTTCTTCGCGAGACAGGCGTGCACATCCGGACTGATCCAGCCGGGTTTATCGCAACAGAAGTGAAATCTTTGTCCATTGAGTCTCACGAAGAATGTGCGTTCATTCAGAAATTAAAACCATCATAAATGCATCACGGTTCCGGCTCCTCGCTTTAGGGGATACCCAAGCCGGCTTCAAAACAGTATGTTTTTGCGTCTCCTTAAACGCAAGACGAACCGCGACTCACGATCACTTTTTTATGACGCACAATCGTGCAGCCCACAAAAATTTCGCCTTCACGTTCGGAGACTTGCGCGGTTTTTTCGATCATTGACGACCGTGCATGCAGTCCAGCCATAATTAAAAGGAAGAGCAACATGAAATTTCGATGCATCACCCGCCTCCGGCAAATATTTTTCGCGACGAAACAATTTTTATTTGCCGCGATAAGTGTGCTTGCGATTTTCGCGATGAGCGCGAGTGCTGCGCCCAACGGTTCGTTGAGCGATACGAACATCAAATATTTTGGCCGCTGGGATTTCAGCAGCCCATCGCAATACGTGAGTCAATGGGGCGGGGCGTACATCAAGGTCAATTTCTCCGGCACGACGGTCCAGGTAAAATTGGGCAACACCAGTTATTTTGATTTTAAAATTGATGGCGGCGCGTGGACGACTTTGACCAACGTGGGCAGTGGTTCCGTCAACCTCACGCCGACGCCGCTGACCAATGGCGTTCACACGTTGAGCGTCGCGCAGGGAAAGGATTACGATTACGTTTTCAAGTTCCAGGGATTGACGCTCAGCGCCGGCGGTGTCACGACTGCGCCCGCGGTTTCGACCAATCTCATCGAGTTCATCGGTGATTCCATCACCACCGGCTACACCGATCCGCAGGCGAATGTCTCCGACTACGGTTGGGTGGCGGCGGAGAAATTAAATTGCGAGCACACGCAGATCGCGTATCCGGGAGTCAATCTGGTCACCGGTTACAAGGGCATCGGCATGGACATCCAATATTTCAAGCAGCAATCCTTCGCCAATACGAACTCGCCCGCGTGGACATTTACTAATTACACTCCAAGGCTGGTGGTCATCAATCTTGGCCAAAACGATGGCGGTGCGAACGGCGTGCCGGGCGCGATTTTTCAAAGTGACTACACCAATTTTTTGGCGGGCATCCGCACGCAATTTCCCAACGCGGATATTTTTTGCATGCGCCCGTATCTTGGTTTCCTGGCGGCGCAAACCCAGGGCGCCGTCAATGCGCGCAAAGTGATGGGCGATGCCAAAGTGCATTACGTGGACACGACCGGCTGGCTGAATTCGGGAGATTATAATGACGGCGTGCATCCGAGTCCGAGTGGTCATATCAAGGCGGCGAATTTTTTGAAGGCCATCCTCACGCCTTATCTCGGCGGCGATGTCGTCGGCAAAGTCACGGTGGGTTATCAAGGCTGGTTCTCGGCGGCGGGCGATGGCTCACCGGTGAATGGCTGGGGACACGACAATCTGGAGATGTGGCCGGACTGCCGCGAATACGCGACGACCTATGCCGGTTGTCCGTTCGCGCAAGGCGGTGTCAACGAGCCCGCTTTTTTTGGCAACCTCGGCAACGGCCAGCCCGCCACAATGTTTTCGGCTTATGATCAGCAAGTCGTCAACACGCACTTTAATTGGATGGCGCAAAACGACATTGATTGCGCGGCCTTGCAGCGGTTCGCAAATGAGATCACCCCCGGTTCGAGCATCAAAGCGCAACGCGACGGGATGGCGATCAAGGTCATGAACGCCGCGCTCGCGACGGGACGAAAATTTTTCATCGAGTACGACGCCTCGGGACATTCGACAATGGATGCCGACATCAAACTCGATTGGACAAACACCATCGTCAATACGCTGCATCTCACCTCCTCGCCCGCCTACGCGCATCAAAATGGCAAACCAGTCGTGGGTGTTTATGGCATGGGTTACGCCACCGCCCCGAATCCCGGGCCCGGCTCGACCAACGATTGCATGGACCTGATCAACTTTCTCAAGGCGCAGGGATGCTATGTCATGGGCGGCGTGCCAGGCCAATGGCGCACTGGCACGGGCGACTCCGCCCCGAATTTCATGCCGGTTTATCAGATGATGGATTTGATCGGGCCATGGGCGGTAGGCCGCGCCACCGATTCCGGTTATCTGCCTTATCTCACCGCCGACTTTGCGAGCTGTAACAGCAACGGAATGGATTATTTGCCGAATGCTTATCCGGGCACTTCTTTCTTCAATTCGAACGGTTCGAGTTCGCCAAAAAATCAATTTCCGAGAAACGCAGGAAATTTTTTATGGACGCAACTTTCCGACATGGCGTCCATCCACGCGCCGAGCGTGTTCATCGCCATGTTCGACGAGATGAACGAAGCCACGCCTATTTTCAAGTGTGCCGAAGATGCCTCGATGATCCCGACGAATAATTGGTTTCTCACGCTGGACGCCGACGGCACACATTGTTCGTCGGATTTTTATTTGCGCCTCGTGAAGGACGGCGGCGACATGCTCAAAGGCCTGCTGCCGCTGACGTTTACCCGGCCCACGCAACCGGTTTTGCCCGCAACGCTCCCCAACGCGCCGCTGGATTTGGTGACGGCGGGAACCAATACTCAAATCACATTGAACTGGGCGGCCTCGCCCGGCGCGGCAAGTTATAAAATAAAACGCTCTGCCACGAGCGGCGGCAATTACACGGTTATCGCTTCGAACATCGGGCATCTCGGTTATGTGGATACCGGTTTGATCAACGGCACAAATTATTATTACGTCGTGAGCGCCGTGAACGCGATGGGTGAAAGCGCTAACTCGATTGAAGCCTCGGGAAAGCCAGCGGCGGGCGTCGCGTCGGCATCGAGTCAAAACGCGCCGAGCCAGGGAGCAGCCCAGGCGTTCGACGGTTCTACAAGTACCAAGTGGTTTAACAATAACGGCGGCACGACCGGTTGGTTGCAATATTATTTTGGCGGACCAACGCACATCCTCGTGGGTTATGTGCTCATCAGCGCCAGCGACGTAGCCGGTCGCGACCCGAAGAATTGGCAGTTTCAAGGTTCCGCCGATGGCAGCGCGTGGGTAACTCTGGACACGCAAACCGCGCAGACCTTCGCCAGCCGCGGGTTGACTAAAAAATATACTTTCGCCAACACCAACGCCTACGCCTATTACCGGCTCAATGTCACCGCCAACAACGGCGACGCCTCGGGAATTCAACTCGCGGAAATGTCCTTCACCTACGGCGCAGCAGCACCGACCGGCGTGGGGGCGTCCGCATTTTCCACCACGCAGATCGTGGTGAATTGGGCGGCGACGAGCGGCGCGTCCAGTTACAATATCAAGCGCGCCACCAGCGATGGCGGGCCTTATGTGACCATTGCCACCAACATTGTCGCGACATTTTATTGGGACAATTCCGCCGTGCCGAACACCACTTATTATTACGTCGTGTCTGCTGTGGACGGCGCGGGCAATGAAAGCGGCAATTCACTTCAGAGCGACACGACCTCCCTGTTCCCCGGACCAGCAACGCCAACCGGACTCGCCGCCACGCCCGCGAATGCGCAAGCCGGTTTGAGTTGGATGGCCTCCGCCGCCGCGACGACTTACAATGTGAAACGCAGCACGACCAACGGCGGGCCTTACGCCGTGATCGCGACTGGCATCACCGGCACGAGTTACAACGACAGCGGCTTGACCAATGGCACGACTTATTTTTACGTCGTGTCGGCGGTAAATACTTTGGGTGAAAGCGCCGATTCGATTTCCACCCGCGCCACGCCGTTGGTTATTTCCAGCGGACTTAGTTTCACCAGTGGTTTTTTTTCCGATAATACCGTGCTCGGTTTGGTTGGCACGCCGGGGCAGGAAGTCTATGGCGTGAGTCTTGGCGACGCCACAGCGCGCACCACCGCTAACGGCTATTCTTTCGGCACTTACCCGAGCGTGAATCTCAGTTACGGTTTGAATGGATCGCCTTACACCGCGTTTCTTTCCGGTGGCGGAACGACTGGCGATGCCAATTTCGACTCGGTCTTGAACTATGGCGAATTGGGGCTCAACAGCGGGACATTGGTTTTGAGTAATTTGGTCGCGGGAAGAATTTACAAAGTGTTATTCCTCGAAGCCGATACCCGCAGCAGTGTGGGCACGCGCGTGTTCACGATCACCTCCGGCCAGGTTTCCAGTCCCTCGCAATCCTACGCATTCGTGGCGGGCACGCCGCACGTGGGCGGATATATATTAGGCAATTTCACCGCGACCTCCTCGACGCAAAGCTTCAACAACGCCGCGATCAATTACGGTTATCAACTCGACGGCCTTTTGCTGGGTGTGGCCGCCCCGGTGCCGACCACTCCGCCGAATCTCAGTTTCGGCATCAATAATGGAACGCTTCAATTCGTCTGGCCGGCGGACCACATCGGCTGGCGGCTCGAAGCGCAAACGAATGTGAATGGCGAAGGCATCGGGAATAATTGGACGACCGTCGCCAGTTCAACGATGACCAATCAAATTGCGGTCGCCGCGAATACGATCAACGGCAGCGCGTTTTTTCGGCTGGTTTATCCGTGAGTCCAAAGAGTGCCGGTTAGCAAAGGGTTTGGCGGTTATAAGCGCAATGCCGCATTGCATTTTTTCACTTCATTATTTATTGCCCGCCATTTCGTGATGTGTAAGATTCCTGGCGAGGAATCGAATCACATCAACCAAAAAAATTATGGCTGTTCCAAAACAACTGGCGACAAATGCCCTCAATGAAACTTTTGGCGGCATCACCTATCACATCGAAGGCGAGCTGGTTCCCGTTCTACATCTTGAACTGAGTTCGACCGGCATTTATTTCGAGCATCACATTTTGTTGTGGAAAGACCCGGCGGTGAACGTCCAGTTGCGCCCGATGAAGGGCATGCTCAAGCGCATGCTTGCGGGCATGCCGGTGTTTCTCACCGGGGCGCACGGGCCGGGTCGCATCGCGTTCAGCCGCGATGGCGTCGGTCACGTGTTCGCCTTGCATCTCACGCCCGGCATGGCAGTGGATGTGCGCGAGCATCAATTTCTCGCGGCCACGGACAATATTGATTTCACCTTCACACGCGTTCGCGGCGTGGCGAACATGCTGCTCGGCGGCACGGGATTTTTCATAGACACCTTTTCCTGTCCAGCGCAGGAAGGCATTCTTTGGCTGCACGGTTACGGAAATGTTTTTGAAGTAAACCTTCGGCCGGGCGAGCAGATTGACATCGAGCCGGGCGGCTGGATTTACAAGGACCGCAGTGTGCAGATGGAAACCGTTTTTCAACGCCTGACGGTGGGCATCTTCGGCGGCGGCGGGCAGATTTTTTGGAATCGCTTTACCGGGCCGGGCAAGATTGCGCTGCAATCCATGTATCTCCACGCGGAGACAGGCGAGTAATTTTTACGGAGCGACCACCCGCAGCTTTTGTTTCTCAAGCGAAAACGACGCCGGCAAATGGCCGATGTTTTCGCCGTCCACTTCGAGCGGGGTGGGGGACTCGCTGGTGAGCGTGAACTGTTGCGAGCGAAAACATTTCGCCACGCCTTGCGGCAAGGGTTGTCCGGCGACGAACATGCCCGCGCAACTCAATAGCGTTTGCCAGTTCGCCTTGGGGAAAACGCACACGTCCAACAGCCCATCGCTCAAGTCGGCATCGGCATGCACGCGATAGCGTCCGCCATAAAAACGCCCGTTGCCGACGAGCACCAATTCGCCCGCGGCCGTTTCCGCGCCGTTGGTCACTGTGATCCACGAGGGTTTGCCGAGAATGGCTTCCACGCCCGCCCAGACGTAAGCGAGCGGGCCGACTTTCTTTTTTAATTCCCAGTTCGCAAGTTCAATCGCACGTGCGTCCAAGCCACTGCCCGCGAGTTGTGCGAAGTAACGCCGTTGCGCGACGCCACTCACCGCATGCTCAACGCAGGGCAAATCAATTTTGAGTTCGCGGCCATTGTGCAAGGCCTCCCAGCCTTCTTTCAACTGTGCGGGCATGCCCAATTCCTTGGCGAAGACATTCACTGTGCCGAGCGGCAACACGCCGAGCCGGGCGCGCGCGAATCCATCGGGCGCATCGCCGATGCCGTTGAGCACTTCGTTCAATGTCCCATCGCCACCGGCGGCGATGATGGTTTCAAAACCTTCGTGGACGGCTTCGGTGGCGAGCGGGCGCGCATCCCCGGCTTTCGTGGTTTGTTTCAAAACGCATTCGGCGCCGATCTCGTCGAGGTGACGGCGAAACTGGTTGGCCTTTTCGCCACGGGCGGTTGGATTAAAGATGACGCAGGAGCGCACGCGCAAAGGTTTATGAGAAACAGGCAAGTTTCAAGTTTTCAGTTTTCAAGTTTTCAGCGAAGAAAGAAATGCCCTTTCGTAATTGAATGAGAATTCAAACCGAAAACCTGAAATTAGTTTCCTGCGGCGTCCGTATTATTACTTGGACAAACTTCCGTATAAGTGGGGAATTGCCATTGATTTAATTTTTGTTATGGTGAAGGCCGTAAACCAAACCATTGCGAGCGGAGGTTCGCGGATGAATGGAATGGCGGCCGGCAACGGCAAAATGTTTAGAAAGCAAAAATAATATGAAGATCAAAATTGCCCGGACGGCGGGATTTACCCTGGTGGAAATCATGATCGTGGTGGCCATCATCGGTCTGCTCGCGACCATCGCCATTCCAAATTTTGTTCGCGCCCGCCTGAAGGCCCAGCAAAGCGCCTGCATCAATAACCTCCGGCAGATTGACGGCGCCAAGCAAACCTGGGCGCTGGAAAATCGCGCGTCGCAAAACACCGTTCCGGTGATCGGGAACATTCAGCCGTATCTCGGCCGCGGCACGCAGGGCACGGCGCCGACTTGCCCGGCAGATCCCGCCAATAGCTTTCCGACCAGCTATAGTTTGAACGACCTGCAAACGGCCCCCGCTTGTCTCATCAATCCCGGCGCTCCGGGCGACAGCACTGGCCATCATTTGGATTAATTTGCGAAGTAGCGCGGGGCGCATCTTTGGTTGCTACTTGAACAAAGCCCGGTCATTTATGGCTGGGTTTTTTGTTTATTCGGCTGGCTATCGTAAAGTCCGCTCAAAGTAAAATCGTACGCGTCCGAGACCTCGCGCCCCGTCCAAATTGTGTGTTCGTCCGAATCGTCATCCGCATTGACCTGGTAGATCACCTTCAACTTGACTGCTGCTCCTCCATCTTTTGGCAGCCAGGATAAGTCCTCCCATTCCTGGGACGAAAGTTCGATGTTCCAGACCATAGACTGATTCGGTTTCAGACTGTCGTAGTCGGGAAAGTTCACGTAAAAATTGATCCACTTTTTCTTCAGCACATGTACGGTTCCATTTTTTTCAGTGACTTCAAATTGAAGCGAGAAATATCCCCAACTGCACCACTCCGTCCATAAACGAACCGGCTGGTCGCTGACATTGGTCAGAAGGACGTAAAAATTATTGCTGTGCCGGCTGCCAGGCAAATAAGAGCCAGGGGAATCCAGCGAGCCGTAAGGTATTGTGATCGCAATCGGGGAATTGGGATGCGTTCGCTCGCTGGTCGTGCCGCAACCCGCCAGCAGAATCGAACTTGCAATCAACAACCAAAGTGAACGGGCATTCATGCGTTTGAACGGTTTAACCAATACACGGCTTCCGGCTTTTATAACATCTTATTTTGCGCGCACACCCCACGACCGTTAATAAAAATCTTCCACTGAAAACCGGCTACTGAAAACTTGAAACTCCGCCCGCGTTCTCCATTATTAACCTGATTGGATTTACAACTATGAAAATTGTTTTGGCATATTCGGGCGGCCTTGACACATCGGTGCTCCTCTCGTGGATCAAGGAAAAATATAACGCGGAGATGATCGCGTTCTGCGCCGACATCGGCCAGGAAGAGGAACTCAAGGGCCTCGACAAAAAGGCCATGAAAACCGGCGCGTCGAAGCTTTACATTGACGACCTCAGCGCCGAGTTCGCCCGCGATTTTATTTTCCCGATGATGCAGGCCGGCGCGATTTACGAGAACCAATATTTTCTCGGCACGAGCATTGCGCGCCCGCTTATCGCCAAGCGCATGGTGGAAATTGCCCGCAAGGAAAAGGCTCACTACATCGCCCACGGCGCCACCGGCAAGGGCAACGACCAAGTACGCTTTGAACTCACCGCTGCCGCGCTCGCGCCGGAATTGGAGATCATCGCCCCGTGGCGCGATGCTTCTTTCCGCGCTCAATTTCCCGGTCGCGCCGAGATGATTCAATATTGCGCTGACAAAAAAATCCCCGTCGAAGCCAGCGCGAAGAAACCGTATTCGATGGATCGCAATCTCCTGCACATTTCCTACGAGGCGGGAATTCTCGAAGACCCGTGGCTCGATGCCTTCGCGCCCGAGAACAAGCCGATGTTTAAATTAAGCGTCTCGCCTGAAGACGCGCCTGATAAACCGGAGTACGTCACGCTCGATTTCGACAAGGGCGATTGCATCGCGGTCAATGGCAAGAAGCTTGACCCGCTGGGCGTCATGCGGACATTGAACAAACTTGGAGGCAAACACGGCGTGGGGCGTGTTGATCTCGTGGAAAATCGTTTCGTCGGCATGAAATCGCGCGGGGTTTATGAAACGCCCGGCGGCAGCATTTTGCACTTCGCCCATCGGCAGATGGAAAGCATCACCATGGATCGCGAAGTGATGCATTTGCGCGATTCGCTCATTCCAAAATATGCCGAGTTGGTTTATTACGGCTTCTGGTTTGCGCCGGAACGGCTGGCGTTGCAGGCGCTCGTGACCGAAAGCCAGAAACACGTCACCGGCACCATCCGGCTCAAGCTTTACAAAGGCAACATCATGACCGCGGGCCGCAAGAGCCCGGTGAGCCTCTACAACCCGCACATCGCGACGATGGAAGCCGACCCGACGAAGGCTTACAACCAGGACGATGCCACGGGCTTCATCCGTTTGAATGGCCTGCGCCTAAAAGTCGCCGCGCAAGTGCATGGGAATAAAAAATAAGGTCCCATGCCGATCGTATTTTAATTTGGCATCTGAACGATTCTGCGAAAAGCCCGGCAGCAAATTGCCGGGCTTTTTTATTGTGAATTTAAGTTTGCAGGGACGAAAGCGGGATCATCTCTGAGAATATATCTATTGGAGTCTTCTGTGCTTCTTCCATTCGCCGTCCGCGAGAACCATTTCCTGCTTGTAACTCCGGCCATTTTCCCGTCTAAACATCCGATGCCGTATATCGTCATTATCATCATTTTGGGAATCATCGAGGGGGTCACCGAATTCCTACCGATTTCCTCCACCGGCCATCTGCTCATTGCGGAGCACATTCTGCACACCCATCAAACCGACCTCTTCAACGTCGTCATCCAGGCTGGTGCGGTGCTCGCCGTCATCCCGCTTTTTTCTAAGCGTTTCGACCAATTCATGCATCGCTTCAACGAACCTGCGACACGCGATTATCTGTTGAAAATTATTTTGGCTTTCGTCATCACGGGCATTGGCGGTCTTATTCTTGAAAAGAAACATTTCAAATTGCCGGAAGAACTTACACCAGTTGCCTGGGCTCTATTGATTGGCGGCATACTTTTCGTGATCGTTGAATCCATGCTCCGCGGAAAACGCATGAGCGATGACGTCACTTGGTCCATCGCTGTTGCCGTCGGCTTTGGCCAATTAATTGCCGCGATTTTTCCCGGCGCATCGCGCTCCGGCACGACCATCCTCATCGCGCTTCTGCTCGGCCTGAATCGTCCCCTCGCCACCGAATTCTCTTTTCTCGTTGGCATTCCCACGATGCTGGCCGCCAGCGGGTTTAAAATTTTCAAAGCCCTGCATCATCCTGCCGCCGATGCCCCGCACGAAGATTGGGGGATGGTCATTCTCTGCTCGGTCGTTGCGGCAATCGTTTCGTTCATCGCGGTGAAATGGCTCCTGCGCTATATCCAAACCCACACCTTCATCGCCTTTGGCTGGTATCGCATTGTGGTCGGTGGTGGGCTGTTGGTTTTTCTCCTGACGCATCCCGTTAAGCCCCTCCCGCAGCCATCCGCATCCGTCACATTCCCTGCGCCAATCGCGGTCGCGACTTCTTTAGCTCGTCCGTAAAGAGGTTGATTTATTTCGGTGTGAAACCTTTGGGCGCTGGGATAAAAATCTTCGTGCCCACCTTCAACTTCGCTGGGTTCACATTCGGATTCGCTTCTTCAATCTGCTTGCTTGAAACTTTTAAACCCTGCTGCTCGCGGCACGCCTGCGCGATGCCTGAGATCGAATCATTTTTTTGGATCGTGTAATAAAAACCGTTTTGATCACCGACGGGTCCGGGCGCGGTGCCTGAAGTAGTCCCGGCATCTGGCGAAGAAACCATCGGATGCGATGACGCACGTGGAACCGGAGCGGACACCGCCTGTCCCAACTCTTCCATTTTCTTTAAAATGAGTTCCTTGTCGGCAGCGCGATTTTTTTCAATTTCCTGCACCGAATTGGCAAGTTGCTTGAGGTCATCCGCCGTCGCGTAATTGGCCGACGGTTTGTTCATCTGCAACCGCAAATCCTCAATCTCGCGGCGCAAAGCCTGGATTTGTTTCGCCTGGTCCGCTTGCGCGGCGAGCAGGTCGTCAATATGCCCTTTGAGGGTGTTGTAATTTTCTTCGGCCTCCTGGCGCGAAGCGATGGCCGCCGCGCCGCCCGACGTTGAATCCTGCCCGCGCACGATGGGCGAGAGCGAAAGGAGGCAAACTGCCGAAAAACAATAAAATCGTTTCATGCAGCGAAAATAGGTTTGCACCCCCTTCAGCGCAAGCGGCATTTTGATTTTCCGTTACGCGGACCGCAATCACTCACGAATTCTAGGCCGGATTTTGACTCGAACTGGGTTCCTTTTCGTATAATTCCACCTTGTGGCCTTCAAAATCTTTGACTACCGCCCGCCGGCCAAATGGCGTGTCAGCCGGCCCGGCAAGCACCGTGGCGTGAAGGTTCCTTAACTTTCCCAAAGTACTGGATAAAGACGGCACAGAAAATCCCAACCGCGTGGAAGCGGTGCTCTCCATTGGATCAATGCACGGGTATATTTCAAAAACGGTTTCCCCAATGGTGCTGCTCAAATGTTCAGGCCCGTTCCCATGCCGGTGCCTGGTAAAATGAAATCCAAGAGCTGCGTAAAAATCTGCCAGCTTATCTATATTTTGCGCGCGAATGACTACCAGGCTCAGCATGGACAGGTCATCCTTTCGATTTCAACAAGTTAATAGGAACATCCGCATCTGGAAAAAGAGCCCGCATTTCCAATCGTCCGCCGAGCGCCTTGATCGTTGCAGCCAGGGTGCTGAGTTTTACCTCTCCGCGTTTTTCAAACCGTGAGATTGATGGCTGTTTTACCCCGGCTTTTTTCGCGAGCGTGACCTGGGAATGTCCATACAACTCACGGATATCTCTTAATCCCAGTCGCGGGGCTTTGCCTTTTTCAGCATTCATCAACTGCACAAGCCTTTGCGCCGCCCGTTCGGGAGTGCGATAAAACTCAGAGGGTCTTTCACCATATCCAGCATCCTCATGAAACAGCCCAAAGCCTTTTCCAGCGTGATATTTTAATGTGTGGCGTTTTTTGCCGAGGGTTACATCCAGCCAATGACTGCCCCCTTTATGCTCCGGCTCATCTATCTTGATTTGGCTCTGGGGGAGATACCTGGCTAAAAGTTTTTTAAAATGTTCGATTTTTTCCATATTACACAGAGTGAATATACCCTGCGTGGAATAGTTGTCAACTAACCTCCCAAAGTGGTTCATTCAACCAACTTAAAAATCCGACTCGTGGGTCTTTCGCCCATCTGTGCCCGGTTTATTGATAAGAATTTTTCCCTCCAAAGTTTCAATGCGGATCGAGCCATTAGGCCCAATAAAGCTGTAATGCCCTTTGTTGCGATATTTCGCAACGAAGGATATTCGAGAGATTTCACGCGCGAATCTTCTTGTGGGGGATACATCCGCCCGTCATTTCGCCAATTTTCCGGCCTGTAGGAGATTCCCGAAAATTCATCTTCCACCGCGTTGAGAATTCCCGCCAACAGTTTGAAAGCATCATCAGCGGAACTTGCCGGAGGCGCAGCTTTTAACTGCCGTAAAAAAATCTGCAATCTTTTGGCTTTCGCAGGCATGGGTCACCGTAATAGAAAAAATTTCCATGACTCAACCCACAAATCACTCATTTCCAAACGTCACCCCTCCATTTTAAACTTTTGCCCCTTGAATATAATACCTATCGTCTCGCCGTGACCGTTCTCGAAGTCATTCAACGCAGCACCGATTTTCTCGCGAAAAAAGATGTTGAATCTCCGCGCCTTCAAGTTGAGCTTCTTCTCTCCCACGTGCTCAAGCTCCCGCGGATGCAACTGTATCTTAATTTTTCGCGCGAACTTGCCGAACCCGAACTCGCCAATCTTCGCGAACTCGTTCGCCGCCGCGGTCTGCGCGAGCCCCTGCAACATATCGTCGGTTCCACTTCCTTTTGCGGCCTCGAACTCAAAGTCACAAATCACGTCCTTGTTCCCCGCCCGGAAACCGAATTGCTCGCCGAGTTTGGCTGGAATTTTCTCAAGGAACTTCACAACGCGAACACCAATGAAATCACCGCTCTTGATTTCGGCACGGGCAGCGGGTGTCTGGCGATCACGCTCGCCGTGAAATCTCCAAATGCCCACGTCACCGCCTTGGATATTTCCGAAGACGCTCTTGCCATCGCACGCGAAAATGCAATGGGCCATCAAGTCGAATCGCGCATTGAATTTCTTCAGGGCGATGGACTTGCTGCGCTGCCCGCAAGCACCCAATTCAATCTAATCGTCGCCAACCCGCCGTACATTTCCACTGGCGAAATCGCCACGCTCGATGCTGAGGTCCGCGATTTTGATCCGCGTCTTGCGCTGGATGGCGGCGCCGACGGCCTTGATTTTTACCGCCGTATTTCCAGCGAGGCGCCGGCATTTCTCAAACCAAACGCCCGTATTATGCTCGAATTCGGTGACGGCCAGGAGTCCGAGATCCAAAAAATATTTGAATCGCAAAAGTGGATTGTCGAAGCCGTTAAAGCCGATTACAGTAAGCGCCCGAGAATTTTAATCGCGCGCGCGGGCGAATCGCCTGCGTCGGGCGCGCAGTAGAAAGCGAATTTTAAATGGATAGTTTATTGATCAAGGGCGGTGTGCCATTGCACGGGGAAGTCACCATCAGCGGCGCGAAAAATGCCGCGCTTCCCATCATGGCGGCGACGCTGCTCACGGGCGAGCCGTGTGTCATCCGCCGCATGCCGAATCTCAGCGACGTCAAGTTCATGGTGCAAATCCTCGCGTCGCTCGGCGCGCAGGCGTCGCTCGAAGGCGATACCTTGCGGGTCCACGCGCACAAGATCAAAGGCGTGGGCGATTACGATTTGATCCGCAAGATGCGCGGTTCCATCTGCATCATGGGCCCGCTCCTTGGGCGTTTGCGCAAGGCCACGGTTTCGCTCCCCGGCGGTTGCATCATCGGCGCGCGCCCAATCAATTTGCATTTGAAAGGCTTTGAAGCCCTTGGCGCAAAAATTAAAGTCTCCGGCGGTTATGTCCACGCGCACGCGAAGAAATTAATTGGCCGCGAACTTTTTCTCGGCGGACGCGCCGGTTCGACCGTGCTCGGCACCGCCAATGTCATGATGGCCGCCACGCTGGCTGAAGGCGTTACGATCATCGAGAGCGCGGCGTGCGAGCCCGAAGTGATTGACCTCGCCAATTTTCTGAATGCGATGGGCGCGAAAATTCTTGGCGCGGGCAGTCCGACGATTACGATCACCGGCGTCAAAACTTTGCACGGCGCGGAGCACGAAGTCATCCCCGATCGCATCGAAGCCGCGACTTACGCGATGGCCGCCGCCGCGACCAATGGCGAAGTTACGCTGCTCGGCGCACGTCCCGATCATCTTACGGCAGTTCTCGATAAGCTTCGCGATGCCGGTGTGAAAGTGGAACGCCGCGGCACCGCGCTTACGGTGAAACGTGGCGGACGCCTCAAACCGGTGGATGTCACGACGCTGCCCTATTCCGGTTTTCCAACGGACGCGCAGGCGCAGATGATGGTTTTGATGGCCTTGACGCCCGGTATCAGCATTATCACCGAACGTATTTTTGAATCGCGGTTCATGCACGTGAGTGAGCTAGCCCGCCTCGGCGCGGATATCGAGATTGAAGGGCCAAGCGCCATCGTCAAAGGTGGCAAGCCCCTGAGTGGTGCGCCGGTTATGGCGAGCGATTTGCGGGCATCGGCGGCGCTGGTGATTGCCGGGCTGGCCGCGCAAGGCAGCACGCAGGTCAATCGCGTTTATCATTTGGATCGTGGTTACGAAAACATTGACGGAAAATTGCGCCAGCTCGGCGCGCGTATCGAACGAGTGGAGGAAACATGAGTAAATTAATCGGCGCTTTAATTATCGCACTGGTCATATGGGGCGGTTACCAGTTGTTTGAAGTTTGGGACACATACGACAAAGACCAAGATGTAAAGGCAAAGGAAGCCGCGGTCGGCCCAGTCAACGGCGATCAACTGCCGGGCATGCCCGACAACCTTCGCTCCACCTATGACATCGCACAGAAAAACGGCGCGGTGGGCATTCGGAAGTGGCTTAAGGCTTACGGCCCTAAAATCGAAGACCCGCGCCTCGCGTGGATCGAACTCGATTACGTGGTCCTCGTTTCGCACGACGACCCGGTTGAAGCCAAAAAAGTTTTTGAAGATGTGAAAGCGCGCATCCAGCCCAGCTCCCCGGTTTATCCGCGCGTCAAGCAACTTGAAAAAACCTACGAATAATTTCCAACGGACGGGCGAGTGTATCCGCGAGCCCTGACCTATTTCCCATCCAAACAGTTTCGGATCAGTCCGATCATTTTTTGCGGCAGGTAAGGCTTCTGCAAAAAGTTCACGCCCTCCTGGATCACAAAGTCCTTCCCGATCATGTCGGCGCTGTAGCCGCTCGTGAAGATTGCCTTTAACGAAGGTTTGGCCGCCTGCACCTTTTCCGCGAGGTCGCGTCCGCTCATGCCGTCGGGCATAACGATGTCCGTGAGCAGCAAATCTATCTGATCCTTGTGCGCATCCCAAACTTTCAACGCCTCGACGCCGGTCGCCGCTTCGAGCACTTGATAACCCGCGCCCTTCAAAATTTTGCAAACCAGTTCGCGCACGGGCAATTCATCTTCCACTACCAAAATAGTTTCATTGCCGCCGCGCGGTCCCGGGGTCGCCGAAGTTTTTTCCGCGCTCGCCGCCGCTTCGCGCACGCACGGAAGGAAAACATGAAATGTCGTCCCTTTGCCGACGGCGCTTTCGACCTCCACCCAGCCAAGATGTTGCTTGATGATACCATATACCGTCGCGAGCCCGAGCCCGGTTCCCTTGCCGACTTCCTTCGTCGTAAAGAACGGCTCGAAAATATGCGGCAGCGTCGCCGCATCAATTCCCGTGCCGGTGTCGCGCACGCTTAGCCGCACAAACTCGCCCTCGCGACCTTCGGGATGTTCCGCCAGTTTGTCGCTGCTCAAATGCAAAACGGAAATGCGAATGGCCAACTGCCCACCGTTGGGCATGGCGTCGCGCGAATTCACCGCCAGATTCAGGAGGATCTGCTCAATCATTCCCACGTCCGCATGCACCACCGGCTGGTTCGGCGAATAATTGAACTGAAGCGAAATGTCCTCGCCCAAAATCCGCCCCAGCATCTTCGTCAAATTGCTCACCACCGAATTCAAGTCGAGCGCTTTCGGCTGCATCATTTGGCGGCGGCTGAAAGTCAGCAACTGCCGTGTGAGTCCCGCGGCGCGCTCCGCCGCCTGCGAGATTTGCTCCGCCGAAGTGTTGTTCGGAACCACGCTTTTTAGCAGGGACGCATGGCCCTGAATCACCGTGAGAATATTATTGAAATCATGCGCCACGCCGCCGGCGAGTTGCCCGATCGCATCCATTTTTTGGGACTGGCGCAACTGTTCCTCGAGCCGCTTGCGTTCGGAAGTGTCGCGGAACAAGCCCAGCAGGAGCGTTTGTTGGCCACGCGATTCGACGAATGTATTTGAGCCTTCGATCTCGACCGTTTTGCCCGAGCGATAGGTCATCTTTCGCTGGACCTGTCTTGTCATGGTTCGCGTGGCAAAGCGTTCCTTGTAAAGATCGAGAAGTTGATCAGGGTGTTCTGACTCCGCGAAGGCGATTGTGAACGGTTGTCCTTCCAGGTCTTCGCGGTTCATTTCGGCGAGTTTGCAGTAAGCCGCGTTGACCGCCACGATGATGCCATTCTCATCCGTCAGCCGCATCGCATCCACCGAATTGTCCCAGACGGAATGAAACCGGATTTCCGAACTGACCAGCGCTTCTTCCGCGCGTTTGCGTTCCGAGATGTCGCGCACATGCAGCAGCAACGCGGGCTGGCCGGAAAAATCAATGCGGCTCGTCCGCACTTCCACCGGCACTTCGCGGCCTTGCGCGGTCAAAGTTTTCCCCTCGATCTGCTGCATCTCTCCGGCCACTAATTTTTTGTAAAGCGACATCGCCGCTGCCGCTTCGTCCGGCGGCACCAGTTCGGCCAGGTTTTTTCCGATCAATTCCTGGCGCGTCATTCCCTGCAAACGCGCCGCTGCCGCGTTTGCATCCAGCACGCGGCCTTCGATGTCCTCGACGAAAACCGCATCGGGCGAATCCTCGAATAATTGACGGAACCGCCGTTCGCTTTCGCGCAATGCCTGTTCCACGCGAATGCGCTCCAGCGCCCCGCCACAATAATCCGCCAAGGTTTGCAGGCCATCAAGCGCCCGCTGATCGTAGGCATTCAACTTGTAGCTCTGGATGGATAAGATTCCCAGGGCGCGCGGGCCGTTGCGGATGGGTACGAACATCAGCGAGGCCGATGGGCGCGCCTTGTCGCCGAAGGGAACGGCGTCCGGCGTCATCGCTAGCGGTTCTTCGCGCAATATCAATTCCGCGCCTTCGCTCAAAATCCGCCGGGAACGCGGCGAAGGAGAGTCTTCGATTTCCGAAGCGGGAATTTCCACCTTGCACCCATCCACGGTGTCAATGTTCAGGATGGGAAGAATTTTGTCTTCCTGCGCAGAATAGAGATCCAGCGAGCACGCGTCCCAGCCAAACAATTCTGCCGCGCTGTCCCCGATCACGTGCGCCGCGTCTTCGGCGGAAAGCGCGGAACTTAATTGTAATCCCAGCCGCGAAAGCACCGCATTATATTGCAAGGCGCGATGTTGTTCGCTGACATCGCGCGAATTGACCACCACGCCCGCAATCTCCGGGTCGTCCAAAAAACTTTTGCAAATCGTTTCGAGATGACGCCACGTCCCGTCGCGATGCCGCACGCGAAATTTCAGCCGCGTCGTGGTATGCGGCGATGTTCGCCTGGAAAGTCTCGCGCGCGGATTTCAGATCCTCCTCGTGGATAAAAGAAAAAGCGCTCCGATCCTTCAATTCCTCCGGACGATAGCCGAGCAGATTTTCCACCGAAGGCGTGTTGTAGAGGAACATACCCTCGCGATCCAACACGCTCACCACGTCCAATGAATTTTCCGTGATCGCGCGAAAATGTTTTTCGCGACGCGTCAATTCGCTTTCCGCCCGCAGGCGGTTTTTTCGTTCCTCCGATTCCCGCAAGGCGCGGTGCACGGCGGGCATGAGGCGTTCCGGCCAATGTTTGAGAACGTAATCGGTGGCACCCGCGCGCAAACTCTGGATCGCCGCCTCCTCGCCGATGGTTCCCGAGACCAGCAGGATCGGTGTCTCCGGCTGTTTTTCCTGCGCGAGTTTGAGCGCCTTGAGGCCGTCGTAAGTGGGCAGGAAATAGTCGGCGATGATGAGATCGAAACCGCCTTTTTCCAATGCCGCCTGGAAGTCCTCGCGCGTCTCCACGCACACCATGTCCGGCTCGAAGCCTTCGGCTTCGAGCTTCGACTGCACGAGCGCCGAGTAGTTCGGGTTGTCTTCCAAATGCAAAACTCGGAGCGGCAGACTCATTGACAGACTTGTAAGCCATGCGCCTGATTTTTACAAGGTGCGAGCCGCGCGAATTAAATTTTTTTAATCCTGAGTTTTAGAACTTCAAAATACCTTTTGCTGCCGACCGCCGGCATTTATATATAGTCGAAATTTCGTGCCCGAAAACCCGACATCCGATGCCAGCACTCCGGCGACGCCTCACAAACGGCGCGTCCGTTACCGTGGCACGCACCCGCGCCGGTTCGCCGATAAATATAAGGAACAAAATCCCGACCGCTATGTTGCCGATGTCCAAAAGGTGATCGCCAGCGGCAAGACGCCCGCCGGGACGCATCGCCCAATATGTGTCCGCGAAATACTGAAAATCCTTGCGCCGAAGCCGGGCGAGATGGCCGTGGATTGTACGCTGGGTTACGGCGGTCACGCCCGCGAAATCATTCCCTGCATTCTCCCCGGCGGCCGCTTGCTTGGATTGGACGTGGATCCGATCGAACTTCCGCGCACCGAAGCCCGATTACGCGCGCTCGGCTTTCCGCCAGAGTCTTTGCTCGTGCGCCGAACGAATTACGCCGGTCTTCCGCAAGCGCTGGCAGCAGAAAATATTGCGGCGGCAGACATGGTATTGGCGGACCTCGGTGTTTCGTCCATGCAGATTGACAATCCTGAGCGCGGGTTTTCGTTCAAGCTCGATGGTCCGCTCGATTTGCGCATGAATCCTCAACGGGGACAGCCTGCATCCGCGTTGCTTGGCAATATTGATGCCGCCGCGCTCGCGCAAATTTTCGCCGAGAATTCTGACGAGCCTTACGCGCGAGTCATTGCCGAACATCTTTGCCGTGTTCGCAGCACAAAGCCCATCGCCACCACCAAATCGCTGGCGCAGCACGTTCACGCTGCCTTGCGTCCCACGCGCCGGGGTGAAACGGAAATTGAATTGAGCACGCGCCGCGTTTTCCAGGCATTGCGCATCGCCGTCAACGATGAGTTCAATGCCCTCGAAACTTTTCTGCGCCAGCTTCTTGATTGCCTCAAGCCCGGTGGCCGGGTCGCGATTTTGACTTTCCATTCCGGCGAAGACCGGCGCGTAAAAAAATCTTTCCAGTCTTCTGAACAAAGCGGCGCTTATGCCCGCATCGCCCGCGAGGTCATACGTCCCACGTCGGAAGAAGTTCGCGCCAACCCGCGCGCCTCGAGCGCCAAACTTCGCTGGGCCATTCGCGCGTAAGTTTCAGGAACTATTGTCGAAAGTTTTGCGAGCAGCTATATTGCTTTTATGCAGTCGGAATCATGGATTCATTTTAATAACTCGGCGATTCACGGGACGGGTGGATTTGCGCGCGCGGCCATT
This sequence comes from Verrucomicrobiia bacterium, assembly GCA_036268055.1. Classification (NCBI taxonomy): domain Bacteria; kingdom Pseudomonadati; phylum Verrucomicrobiota; class Verrucomicrobiia; species Verrucomicrobiia bacterium. The sequence goes on from DATAUW010000017.1 coordinate 584,685, forward strand.
CCTTCGGGGACGCAGCTTATCGAATATCTCGGACGGAAGATTGACAAGACCGAATCGCTGCGCCAATGCGAGTTGGACAATCCCTACATTTTTACGATCAATGACGAATATGATCTCGATGGGAATGTGGATTGGAACCCCGCGCGGTTGCTGAATCACAGTTGCTCGCCGAACGCCGAGGCGGAACAGGACGGCGAACGCATCTGGATCGTGGCGATTCGCGATATTGCCGCGGGCGAGGAAATCACTTTCAATTACAATTACGATCTTGTGGACTACAAGGAGCATCCCTGCCAATGCGGCTCCGCGAATTGCGTCGGCTACATCATCGCGGAGGAATTTTTTGATACCATCCGAGGCCGCGCCGGCTAAGGCTTTTTGTCGAAATATAATTCCGCGACTTTCTTCGCGAGCGTGGAAGCGATTTGTTCGTCCGTGTTGCTCAAGATAATCACGGCCAACGCATCGTCAGGAAAGCGTTGGATCGCAGCCGAAAATCCCGAGGTCGCGCCGTTGTGTCCGATGCTTTTGTGGCCTTTGTAAGGATCGAGAAACCAGCCGAAACCGTAGTTCTTTATTTTGCCGTCGTTGAGTTTCGCTGGCGTCCACATTGCTTGCTTGCTCGCGGCGGTGAGCAGCGCATCGCCATTCAGAGCGGCGTCCCACTTCGCCATGTCCGCGACGGTCGAGACGATTGCGCCCGCCGAAAATATATCGGTCAAATCATAATCGCGATTAATGGATACGTGGTTGGTCAATTCGTAACCTGAGGCGCGGTTTAGAATGACCACGTGGGGATTGCGATCACGCGTGGCCTCCATGCCGAGCGGTTTGAAAATCCGTTCGCGCTGAAATTCCCAGTAATTCGTGCCGCTCACATTCTCGATGATGTAACCCAAAAGGCTGAAGCCGGAGTTGCAATAAGACCATTTATCGCCGGGCTGAAACGCGAGCGGATATTTGCCGATCTCGCGAATAAATTGTGCCTGCGTGAGATGTCTTCGCAATTCAAATCCGTCGAGCCCGGTGTAATTCGTGATGCCAGATGTGTGCGTGAGCAGATGCCGCACGGTGATGTTGGACCAACTCGCGGGGGTGTCTTTCAGGTGCGCGCTGATTTTGTCGTCGAGCGACAGCTTGCCGTCCTGCGCGAGCAGAAGAATTCCCGCAGCGGTGAATTGCTTGGTCACTGAACCGATTTCATAAACGGTGTTCGTGGTGGCGGGGACGTTGAGTTCGAGATTCGCCACGCCGTAACCCGCCGCTTTCACTTGCCGTCCGGATTTTATTACCATCAAGGACAAGCCCGCGATCTGGTGCTTTTGCATTTCCGATTGGAGAAATGTGTCGGCTTCGTCGGCAAAACTCACGGTTGGCGCGAGCAGAATGGCGAATCCGAGCAGCGTGCAAAATAATCGCTTCATGTTAGATTGATAGCGAGTAACCGGGCGGTGCGCCATCGTGAATTTGGCGGTGATTTTGATTGGGTGAACAGTGCACGAGTTATTCACAAACATTCATTTTTCCTTGCCAGAACTTGAGTGTGGTTGCTTAGTTGTTTTGGCATGCGTGCGATGCCACTTGACGTGCATAACGATTTGAAATGGACCGCGGACCGGAAGTGCCGGCCGGGAATGAAAGCGGCGATGCGAGGGATTCTTTCCTGCCGCGCAAATCTGGTGGTGTAATTCTCCAATGGAAAACGCGCCGCTGAAAATTTTGCTGATCGAGAGCGATCCGGAATTCGCCTGGCTCATCGAGGGGATGCTTAAGGAAGCCAAGGGTGCGACGTTTGATCTGGTTTCATTCGCCCATTTTGAGGAAGGGCTCACCTGTCTCATGGAAGGCGTGTTCGACCTTGCCCTGATTGATCTTTCGCTGCCGGACGGCGCGGGCCTGGCGAATATCGAGCGCGCCCAGGCGGAGGCAGTGCGGGTCCCCATCATTGTGCTCGGCCACGTGGATGATGAAGCCGTGGCGATTGAAGCGGTGCATGTCGGCGCGCAGGATTATTTGCTCAAAAGCCAGTTGAACCCGCAACTGCTGGGCCGCGCCATCCGCTACGCCATCGAACGCCAGCGCGCAGACGCCGCGTTGCTGGAAGCCGAGGAAAAATATCGCGGCATCTTCGAACATATTGTTGAAGGAATTTTTCAGACCACGCCCGACGGGCATTACATCAGCGCCAACGCCGCGCTTGCGCGCATTTATGGTTATGGTTCGCCGGCGGAATTGATGGCCAGCGTCAAGGACATCGGGCGCAAGTTGTATGTCGAACCTGGCCGCCGCGCGGAATTCATCAAGCTCATGCAGGAGCATGATACGGTGACGGATTTTGAATCGCGCATTTATCGCAAGGACGGCAGCATCATCTGGATCGCGGAAAATGTGCGCGCCATCCGCGATGCGTGGAAACAACTGCTTTATTACGAAGGGACGGTCGAGGACATCACGCAGCGAAAACGGGCCGAGGAAAATTTGCGCCAATCGGAAGCGCTTTATCATTCGCTGGTCGAGACGCTGCCGCAAAATATTTTTCGCAAGGACAAGGAAGGCCATTTCACGTTCGTGAACCAGCTTTTTTGCGCGGCGTTGAAAAAGCCCGCGTCCGAAATCATCGGCAGGACGGATTTTGATTTGTTCCCGCGCGAACTGGCGGAGAAATACCAGAAAGACGATCTCGCGGTGATGGAGCAGAATAAAAATTTTGAGACCGTCGAGGAGCATCAGCCGCCGGAGGGTGAAAAAATTTATGTGCAGGTGGTCAAGACCCCGCTCCACGATGCGCATGGCAAGATCATCGGTTTGCAGGGAATTTTTTGGGACATCTCCGAACGGCGGCGGGCTGAGGAACAAGTCCGCCTCGCCTCGGCCGAACTGGCGCGCAGCCGCGAAGCCTTGCGCAAAAAAAATGCGGAGATGGAAGACGATCTCAAGATGGCGCGTGAGATCCAACAGACGATGCTCCCGCAGCAATTTCCCACGTTCCCGAAATCCGCCGAGCCGCGCGACAGCCGGTTTCGTTTTTCGTATCGCTATCTGCCGACGGGCACGGTGGGCGGCGATTATTTCAATGTGCTCTCGCTGTCGGACACTGAGGCGGGAGTTTTTATTTGCGATGTGATGGGGCACGGTGTTCGCTCCGCGCTAGTCGCGGCGATGGTCCGCGCATTGGTCGAGGAAATCAAATCAGTCAGCGGCGATCCGGGAAAACTGCTGGCGCAACTCAATCGCGACCTTTGCGCCATCCTGAAACAAACCGGTTCGCCCACGCTCATCACGGCCTTTTATCTCACGGCGGATTCCATCACCGGCCGTTTGCGCTACGCCAACGCGGGCCATCCCAAGCCCTTTGTCATTCATCGCAACTCCGGCAAGCTGGAATTGCTCGCGAACCGCACCGCCAAAAGCAATCCCGCGCTCGGCCTCTTTTCTGACGCGCAATATCCCACGTCGGAAAGCCAGTTGGCTCCCGGCGATTTGGTGATGCTCTTCACGGACGGCCTTTACGAAGTTGAAAATGCGGACGGCCAGCTTTATACCCACGAAATGCTGGTCGAGGCGGTGAGCAAGCGGACGCAAATGCCGGCGGCGGAGTTATTCGATTCGTTGCTGGCGGAAATCCGGGCGTTCGCGCAGAACGCGGATTTCGTGGATGATGTTTGCCTGGTCGGCATGGAAGTCGCCGAGGTCAAATAGGCGCTACAAAATTTCGTCGAGCTTTTTCAAATCGCGGCGGTCTTTTTTCGTAGGACGCCCTGCGCCTTTGGGTCGGAAGAAAAGCGGCTGGAGCACTGGTTCGCGTTTCTTCTCGTACTCGGAAGCGGGCGTGAGGTCTTCAGCAAATTGCTTCACTGCCGACGCGCCGACGCGCCGTTCCAGCAAGCCCAAAACTTTGGTCGTGCGCGTGAGGTCGCCGGTCTGTGCGACGACGAGTTCATTAATACGGACTTCGCGCGAGGGTTTGAGAGGCTGGCCATTGATCGTGACGCGTCCGTTGCGGCAGGCGTCCGCAGCGAGAGTGCGCGTCTTGTAAATCCGCACCGCCCAAAGCCACTTGTCAATGCGCACGCCGGACGTCATCAAAAAAGGAGTGCGCCAAAAGTTGAGCGAAGGAAATTCATTCGGGAAATCTCAACCGCGATTTCGGCGGTTCAATGAATGCTCAACGACGTGGGCGCCATCACGTTCGTGCGTCCCATCGGCATGGGCATGGCAGTCGTCGTGGGCATCGAGGGAAATGCCTGGGTCAAAACTTTTGCGAGCGAATCAATCTGTTCGTCGGTCAACGGGCCACCCTTGGCCGTGCTGAACGCGGGCATCATGCTGTGGGGCTTGCCGTCGCTGATGATCAAATGCCAGTAGCCGTAGAAGGTCGGATGATTCAACACGTGCAAATCGGGGACCATGGTGGCGCGCGGTTTGGCTTCATGGCAAATGCCGCAAGCCGCCGCGTAAAGCGGTTTGCCCATGAGCCCCCGCGTTGGCTCGACGTGACACTTGGCGCAAGCGCCCTTGAAAACCGCCTGGGGATCGGCGGCGGCGATGGCATTATTGCGCACGCGCATCATCGCCATGTTTTCGGGCAGGGTGACCTTGACCGTCAGGACTTTCAGGATTTGGTTGTTCGTCGAATAGACGGTGACGGTTTTGGTGAAGGCGCCGGATTTTCCCGCGAGATTGACCGAGACGCTGATGTCGCCATTGGTATGTGGCGCGAGAACCCACGGAGTGCTGGGGAGTTTGGCGGTGGTGCAACCGCAGGAAGGCTGCAAGCGGCCGATCGCCACGGATTCGTCCGAGACATTGGTGACTTTGAAAGTGAAATCGGCAGTCGGCTTCCCGGCTTCGGGCGTCAATTCCTTGATCAGCGAGTCGAAAGAGAGCGCGTCACCGGGTTTGGGAGTTTGGGCGAGGGGAGCGACTTGCGCGGATGCGGCGAAACCGACGAGAGACACCGTCGCAGAGATTAAAAAAATCGGCAAAAGAAAATGAATCAGGCGAGTGCGGGGTTGCATAAAATTTAGATTGAGTCTGAACTTACCAGCAGAAGGCGGCTCTGACGAGATTTTTTTGCGGAACAAAAGAGGTGAAAAAACGCCGAAACACACGAAGAAAACAAAAAACCAGCCAGTTACTGAGTGGAAAAACTGGTGTGCTTGATCACCCAATCGAAATCAGCCGTGTCGCCGGTCGGAATGACAAAGGGCAGACCGGCGTTGTTTACGGGCCGAATTGTGCTGGCGGAGCGCCAACGATGAATCTCCGTATGGCCATCCGCAAAGGAAAAGCTGCCGCCGCCGTTGTGATAGGAAGCGGGAAGGTCAACCCACTCAGCCCGGCCACCTGCCGGTGGCGGCGTATCGAGAAAATAACCGTCGTCAATACTGTCCGGATGTTCATCGAGAAAAACAAAAATGGATGAAGCATCGCGAAAGTCCGATTCCTTCACGAATTGTTGAAAACCGGGGTTATTGATGTTGCCGCCGTTTTGCAAAACAATACCAGGATCACCCACCATTGCATTCATGGACATGCTCCGAACCCGCGCGGTCCAGCCGGCGGCTTTTTGGACATCGCTCAGGAAATGGTCAGCCGGGCAATGATAGATATTGGCGGAGTAACTTGCGTAAGGCGCAAGGATGGATTGGGTGATGAAATTCTGATTGGTATTTCCGGGAGTCAATTCCCAATCCATCACATTATTGATCCAATTCGGATTAATCGTCGGGGCGAAACTGCGCTGCTGCATGTTGGGACTGAGATTGTAAGCGAGGCTGCTGTTGTTTTCGCTCGAATACATCGTCCATGCGAAGGAAAGCTGGCGGCTGTTGCCCATGCAGAGAATCGCCTGCGCGCGCGCCCGGGAACGATTTAAAGCGGGGAGCAAAAGTGCGGCGAGAACCGCAAAGATGCCGACAACGAACATCAGTTCGATCAGGGTGAAGCCACGGTTTTGAAGATTTCTGGAAAAAAAGCGGGAAGGCCCAACCTTGGAGGTTTGGCGGCCGAAAACTTCTTTGAAGCAAGTGGTCACGGGACAAACGTCTGCTGAGTCCGATAAAACTACTCGAACCCGTCACTTATGTAAAGAATACTTTCACAGAAAAAATCGTCGGTTTTTAGGCAGTTTTTGACAAAAATCCAGCATCCGTACTTTTTTCCAGCGGTCTCGGCCACTCATCACGTTCCGCAAAAACGCTCGAAGGCGCCGCCGAAAAGGTCTTTCACATCACGCTCGACTTCCGCGCGCGTGGTTTGCCAGCCGGTTTGCCCAAGCTCGGTGTATTTCTCGACCAGCACGCGGGCGATGATGCGGCGGCTGTGCTGCCATTTGTAAACCAGTTGATCCAGCACGCGCGCGTCGGAATGTTGCGGCGTAAAACTGAGGCCGAGCAATTCGATGCGCATGCGGGTGATCTCCTCGATGAGCACGGGAATATTCGTGAACCACCAGCAACCGAAGATGTGGAGGTTGCGAAACTTCCGCGCGAGGACGCAAAGCTCGTGCTGGTTTTCGCGCGCGAGCACGGTGGTGAGAAATTTATTCCCGGGATTCTGCGCACAAAGGTTTTGCAGCGCGGTCAAGTCGGTGAGACCGACGCCATCGCCAGCCAATTTGAGTTGGGGATTCACCGCGCGATTGACGCCGGGCATCAGCGCAAAAGGCAAACCGAAATCACGGCAATGCGGGAGGATGGCGTGCTCGATCAAATTCGCCGGGTCCGTTTTGGCGGGATAAGCGAAGTCGGGCGGCAATGAAACCATCAGGTAACGCGCGTTCATGCGTTTCGTCCAGTCTGCGAGAAAACGGCGGACTTCGTCGTACGTTTTTTGCGCGCCGAGTTCGGGCGTCACGTGATAACCCCACTGCGCCAGCCGGGGTGCGGTTTCAATCCACGACAAGATGAGCGGATCAATCCGCAAAGCGGCGGTGAAGCGTTCGTCCCGGGAAAATCCGCGCTCCCACACCGGGCGTTCCGAATCATCGAAGGGCGAATTCGTCATGCAGATTTTGCTCACGCCGGCGAGTTGCATGCATTGGGTGATGTGCGCCTCGACCGTCTGAGCGGCGAACCATTTGCGCAAAGCGGGCAGGTCGCGTTTTTTTACGTCGAGACCGAAAGCGTGCAGCGTGGTCAGCACGCCGCGGCAGGCTTCCGAAATCGGCGAATGCTCGAGAAAAAGTTCCTGCCAGATGAGTTCGGCTTGCGCGGATTTGGGGAGCGACCAGAATTTATCGTAAGGGAGCCGGTGTTGCCGAAACGATTCGGCCACGAGATAATGATAAACCAGCAAGTCATCAATGCCCCACAAAAGCAAATCGCCGAAGGCAGGTTCGTAAAGATGCGTATGAATGTCATAGACGGGCGTGCCGGCGACAATTTCTTCGACCTGCGCCGCAAAGGGAACGCGGCTCGCTTCAGACAAAATAGATTTCATCAGGCTGGCACTTTAGAAAAAATCGCCGGTGGCTACCATATTAATTTGTGCGGGGCGGGGAACCATGATTCTAATGAGAAGCGTGGGGCGAGCGGGTGAACGCCAGTTGCATACGGGAATTTCTTTCGTCCCTAGCGGGACTTGATTGGACACCAATTAAAACCCAGCCATAAATGGCTGGGCTAAGGTCGGGCGTCCCTGCGGGACTTGGGACGGCTGCGCGGCAGCGCACTCGTGTCCAGCTATAATTGAAAGGGTGGTCATAATCTTCATAT